>JACPFE010000713.1 GCA_016183145.1 Deltaproteobacteria bacterium
CCCTCACCTTTATCCTCTCCCCCGTCGCGGGGGAGAGGGAAGGGTGAGGGGGAAACGTCCGTTGGAGAGCATCTCTTAATTATGCGAACCTCACTAAACTAGAATCTTTCCGTTCTCGCACACCACCGTATCGTCGATGATCATCGTGATCTTTTCGATGATTCCTTCCAGCCGGAGCACGCTGACGATCTTGCCGCGGTCCGCGCCGTGGCCGATGCCGAAATGCATGGCGCCATAGTGTTTCTTCCAACTCCGCACCGAGTCCGCGTACGGCTGACACAGCTTGCTCAACCCAAGCGCCATCTCGCCGCCGACCAGCCAGGAATTCTCATCGCCATAGGTTTCTAAAAACCAGCGCACTTGATCGGCTTCGGTCTTGCCCTGGATGTCAACGACGCGGCCGTCTTTGATCGTCAGCGCCACGGGATTTCGCCACCGCCCCGGCGGAAACTGCGCCGTCACTTCCCACACCACCGTCCCGTTGGCGGTGCCGGGAATCGGTTCAATATGCGCTTCGCCCCACGGCCAAGTGCCACCAGCTAATTTTCCGGTTTTGGCGTTGCGACCAAACGGGATTCGGCCCCACCGATCAGCGTGGTACGATGGCGGCATATCGCCGATCTGCGCCGTCAGATCGGTGCCGGCGTCCGATTTGATGTGAATCCTCTTACCCCGATCGTAGACTTCTCCAACGCGGCGGCCCAGTGCCGAAATTTCTTTCACTTGATCGAGGTTCGCCCGCCCGCCGCCTTCGGTAAGAATTTCCACGGTCATTTCTTCCATCAAGCACATCGGTCCGGCGCAAGCTTTGCGCATCGCGCGCGATCCAGCCGAGGCGTCGCTGAGCGCGGTCGTCGTCAGCGCGAAGATCGCGTCGGCGCCGCGCGCGGCTTCGATGGCCATCTGCGGCGGGTCGGCAAAATGATGGTCGAGCCGCGGCCACATGCACAACACCGCCTCGCCGCCTTTTTCGTTGATCGCCGCCATCGCCCCCTGCCACACCAGCGGGTCCATGGCGTCATCGGTGATGAGTAGAATTCTATCTCCGGGTTGTACCGAACGCACCGGCACCTGAAAACTCTTCATCACCGACATCAACCGAGTTGCCGGACTCCCGAACCTTTCCATCATGACCATTATTCACCTCCGGCTCGCACATACTCGGCATTTGTAGCGTCGCGCTTCACCCCGTCACATCATGGTAAGGAGTCAGTAGTAAGGAGTGAGGGGTGGGATGCGTGGCCTCCTTACTCCTTACTCCTCACTTCCCCCTACGGCTCCCATTTCATTTTCTTCAATTCCGCTTCCGCCTCTTTGGCGAGGCTCAAATCAAAGACCTCGCTCGGCTCAATGTTCTTCTGCACCTTCAGCATTTCTCTGGCGCGCTCCACCACGCGCCGCATGCTCGGCTCTTCCAGTCCACCGCCCGGATTATGCCGCAGCATGTCATCGTCGTAGATTTGCTTGGCGACCGCGCGGTTCTCGATGCGCTGCACTTTCTGTATGAGCGCAATTGCCGCCGCGGGATTCTGTCCGTAAAAGATATGCCCTTTCTCAATCGCCCGCACCAGAGCGCGCAGCATGGGGCGCTCGCGCGCCAACAGCTCGTCGCCGGCGACCACCGGAGAAGACAGCCAAGGCGGCTGGTGATATGGCAACTCACGAAAACCTTCTTTCACCGCCTGCAGGCCCTGCGTCGAAGCGAGCAGGGCTGCCTTGACCACCCCCGCTTTCAAAGACGAATACCGTACGTCCGGAGTGCCGATCTGAAGCAGCACCACATCTTTCGCGGGGTTGATTCCATGCTGTTCGAGAATCTCACGGGTGAGCATGTCGGTCAGACCGCCAAAAGTGCTGACGGCGATAGTTTTTTGTTTTAGGCCGTCAAAGTTCTTGATCTCCGGGGCGACGATAAAGCGATGGCCAAGAGTTTTTGCGGAGACGTAAATCACTTTGCCCTTAAATTTGCCAGCAACCATGGCATCAAACATGTTGGGGTTACTCGAAAGCTCCATCTGGCCGTTGAGGAGCGCCATGGTGCAGATCTGACCGCGGGCCACGAGGACGTCGAGGTCCAACCCTTCCTGCGCGAAATAGCCGCGTTCTTTCGCGCCGTAGGCGTGCATGAGGCCAGACCCCAACCCAGGCGCGCAGAGTCGGACTTTTCTCAGTTGAGCAGTCGCATCCGAGTGAGAAAACAACAGTAGGACAATAAGAGCAACCGTCGCGACTGTATCCCTGCTCGCAACGACGGGTTTTTTTCCTTCCTCCCCCTCGACGGGGGAGGCCTGTCCTGAGCGAAGTCGAAGGGATAAAGGTGGGGGTAATCCCCATTCGTGCACGCACCCCCATCCTTTCCTTCCCCCGTCGAGGGGGAAGGAATGTTCGGATGGGATAGGTACGTAGCGAGTGTATTTCATTGGGGTCGCACTCTGCATGATATTCCTCGTAAACTCATCGAAGTTATTTTTCAACCGCCCAACAACTCTTTCCATTTTTCTTCCATCGCACGCCGCAATTCCGGTGATATCCCGACCTTCTCGGGAAAATGTTCTTTCCAATGATAAGGACGCGTCGCATCGATGATCGCGCAGGAGGCCGTGTAATCGCCTTTTTTAGCTTTTTCCGGCTCAAGACGCGGATCGACGCGCGAGCTCCAGATGCGCCGGTTGATGTCGAGCGAAGTCCCCGGATCGCACCGGCTTCCCATCGCCTCGAACACTTCGTTCAGATCATGAGGATTAACGTCTTCATCGACGAGGATGACGAAGCGCGTATGGTATCCGCCGGTGCCGCCGAGCGCGCCGAGCGCCGCGCGCATCGCATGACCGGGAAAAGATTGCTCCACCGATAGCACCACGATGCCGCCGCCGTATCTGACGCCTTTAATGCCAGGAATACCTAAAGCTTCCAGCTCGGAGCGCACGCGCAAACCGCGCGCGCCGAACAAATTGCGCGCGGTATTGGGAAAGGGCGGCGAACCCATGATGATTGGATCGTCACGGTAGAGCACGGCGTGAATTTTTATCAGCGACGACGGGCTGGCGTCGCCGTAATAACCGCCCATCTCGCCGAACGGTCCTTCGATTGCAACGCCCGCCTTCGGCGGAACGATCTCGCCTTCGAGCACAGCCTCCGCCGTCGCCGGAATCGGCAGGTCGGTATAAACGCCTTTGGTTACTTCGACGGGCGCGCCACGCAGCCAACCGGCGTAATCGTATTCACAATGGCCCCAAGCGGCATTGTCGCCGGCGGCGATAAGGATCGACGGCTCCTGTCCCAGTGAAATCGCCACTGGACACGCCTTTCCCTGCTTCCAATATTGTTTGCTGATGATGTCGCCGTGATGTCCTGAAGCCAGGTGCCCGACGCAAGTGGTCTCATCGATAAACTTAAAGCGATAGGAGCCGACGTTGATGTAGCCGCTGGCTGGGTCGCGGGTCACGGTCGAGGTGGCGCACATGTATCCGCCGCCATCTTTCTCATGCCAGCGGGCCCAGGGGAACATTTTGAGATTGACGTCTTTGCCCTCTGTAACGTTTTGTTTCACCGGCGCATCGTTGACAAAGACCGG
>JACPFE010000089.1 GCA_016183145.1 Deltaproteobacteria bacterium
ATGCCAGTTCGGGATCAGGAGATACGAGAATATTTCGGACCTGGTGATAGCTGAGAAACAGGCCTATAAGTACCAACGGGAGAGACACGAGAGTTATAAGCGAGGACCAAGCACTCAAACAATCCCTGTGCTCAGTGATCCAGCGGTTAAATTGTCCGAGCCATCTCATATCCTAACGCCACATCTTTCATTAATTGTGACGATTCGCCAACGTATAGCGTTCTATCCCCAAAGCGCGGAAACAATCAAGCAAAGGATTGAACCGACCGACGCCTCAGGCAAATCTCACGGAATTTGTTCGTAGGAGAAAACAATTCAATTTCAGGGTTAACCATTAAGTGACCCGCTTTAGGCGGCGACAAGTGCCGGTCGGCCTATCTCCTAACACGGCTCCATTAAGCAAATCCGAATCGGTTGCAATATCCGCCAGCTACTCGAACTTGTCAACGGCCTGCTGGCCGCGAAGCAGCGCCGGATGAATCGGTTGATCCAGTGGACATAGGTTTCCTCGGTCCTCGGACTGTAGTGCCACGTTCGGATCGCCAGACGGACTCAATCAAAGAGCCTCGGTCTTGGCGCGGCTGGGGAGATGTGGTTGGCTGCGGCTTGTCGCCAAGCGGCGGTTGCCGGCGGCGGAGAGATGCGATGCCTTCGCAGCCGGGTTAGCGCCAACCGATAAGGTCGAAAAGCCCTTCGGAAAGCATCGCCAAAAGCGCCGAACAGGGAATGGTCAATATCCACGCCCACACCACCCGTCTAGCCACGCCCCATTTCACCGCGTGTAGACCGCGCGTGGCGCCTACGCCGACGATGGCGCCGGTGATGGTATGTGTGGTGCTGACGGGAATGCCGGCCCAGGTGGCGAAGTAAAGCATGAAGGCGCCGGCGCTCTCGGCGCAGAATCCTTGCACCGGCTGAATCTTGCAGATTTTCTGTCCCATGGTTTTGACGATCCGCCACCCACCTGCCAGGGTCCCCAACCCCATGGCCGTGTGGCTCGCCAATACGACCCATAATGGCACTTCCGATTTGACATCGACCATGTTTCCGGCGATCAGCAAGACCAAGATCACGCCCATGGTTTTCTGCGCGTCGTTGCCGCCGTGTCCGAGGCTGTAGGCGGCCGCGGAGCAGAGCTGCAGGGCGCGAAAGAGTTTTCCGACTCGGGCATGCGTGGCGCGCCGGAATGTCCAGTAGGTGGCGACCATCAAGGCAAAACCTATTGCCAATCCGATCAGCGGCGCGAGGATTATAAAAATACTGATCTTGACGATTCCGGGTAGAACAACAGCTGCAAATCCCGCGTGTTGAATCGCCGCTCCCGCCAGGCCCCCCACGAGCGCGTGGGACGAGCTCGATGGTATGCCGTAGCACCAAGTGATCAGGTTCCAAGCGATGGCGCCGAGGAGAGCCGCCGTGATCACCGGGACGGTAACGGAAGTCGGATCAACCACGCCCTTGCCGATGGTTTCGGCTACGTGCAAGCCAAAAAAAAGAAAGGCGATGAAATTAAAAAAGGCCGCCCACCCCACTGCCCAGCGTGGCGATAGGACGCGCGTCGAGACCACTGTGGCGATGGAATTGGCCGCGTCGTGGAATCCGTTGACGAAGTCAAAGGCCAAAGCCAGGCCGATGACACTGTAAACAACCCCGGCTTCCATGATGATTTAAGTGAAGAGAGATGTGTTAAAGGCGAGTCGATGAAATCAATCGATAAAAGGTTTCTAAGGACATTAGTCGGGAACTTTCTAAGTGTCAATAAGAGCCGGTGAATTTCCCGGCGGGCTGCTTTTGTTTGCCCGGCGGTCGTGATATTTCTAGCAGGCTGCTGAAAAAGACTCATATGCTTCGTTGCGCTCAATCGCCTCGCTACAACGTACCAGCTTGCAAAGCGCAAGGAGCAAAGAGCAAAGGAGAACACTTTGCGCCATGCCCTTAGCCCTTAGCGAACTTTCGCGCCTCGCCTCTGAGATCTTTTTGAGCAGCCTGCAACCGAGTTTTTCAGCGGCCTGCTAGGCATCTTGGAGGGAAGCACCGTGGGACTGCTGCGACGATCGCTCAATGATCTAGTGCGCGTCGACGTGAATGCGGAGGCGCTGGCGCGGCTTGCGTGGCGCGATTTTGGCAACGGACTTTCGATGTGCCGCTTGGCGCGCGAGGGGGCGCGTGAATTGGTGCTCTATCGTATACGAGAGGGCGCGGCGCCGGACGCATTCTTAAAACACGAACATATCGGCGGTGAATTCTACCTCGTACTCAAGGGCAAGATCGCCGATGAGACCGGCGAGTACGAAGCGGGGGACTTGGTGTTCTTGGACCCACACTCGGTGCACGCGCCGCGGGCGATCGGGGACACGCTGGTCTTGGTGTTGTGGCCCGAAGGCGTGCGCCTTGTAGACTGAAAGAGATTCTCAAACACGAAGGCAAGAACAATTAACCGCAAAGGGCGCAAATATTAGGGGCACGGCATGCCGTGCCCTTACCGATAACGTTGAAGCGAGGGGGAGTTATGAACACCTTAGGTTTTATCGGCACCGGTGGCATGGGCAGCGGCATGGCGGGGAATCTGCTCAAGGCCGGGTATAAACTGGTCGTCAATGATTTGCGTCGCGAACAGGCGCGCGGGCTCGAGAGTCAGGGCGCGGTGTTCAAGGAAACGCCCAAGGCCGTGGCCGAGTCCTGCGAGATGGTGCTGTCGATGCTTCCCTACAATCAAGCAGTGCATGCGGTCGGTTTGGGGCAAGGCGGCTTGCACGAAGCGACCGGTGGCGCCAAACTCTGGGTTGATTTCAGCAGCATTGATAAGAAAACCATTGTTGGTGTCAACGCCGAGCTATCGAAAAAAGGCTGGACGGTTCTCGATGGTTCCGCGGGCGGCGTGGAAGAGGCGGCGGCAGCGGGGACTTTATCGCTATGGATATCGGGATCCAAGCAGTTATTCGATCAGCATCAGCCGGTTTTCAAGGCGATGGGCAGCAAGATTTTGCACGTCGGCGAGCTCGGCAACGCCAAATTGGTCAAAAACGCCATGGCGATGTTCGCCGCGGTGCAGCACTTGAGCCTCGCGGAAATCTGCTCTTGGCTCAAAAAAGGCGGCCTCACGGAAGAAACCTTTCGCACGATCCTGAAAAGCTCGCAGCAGGATTCCGTCGCCATAGACCGGATTATGGAAATCGTCGTCAGCCGCAAGTACAAGCCGCGCAAGTCCTGGATGCCCAAGGACGTCGGCTTTGGCCTCGATATGGCGCGCGAGATGGAAGTGCCGATGCCCTTTGTCGCTCTGGCCTACCAGATGTTCTCCATCGCCCAGGCAGCCGGCATGGACGGTTATGAAGCTACCGGCATCGCCTGTAACGTCTACGATCTGATTACCGGCCAAAAGAAAGGCGTGTGAGGAGGCGCGATTGGTTCCAGCAGAACGCATTTCACGTTTCTTAAGTTTTCTCTTGCGCCACCAGCCGCGGGAATATCCGCTGTCGTTTGACCGGCAAGGGTTCGTCGCTTGGGGCGACCTAGTTTACCTGGCGCGGGAACGCTTCGCGGATGTGACCGAGGAGGAAATTCGCCGGGTCGTGGAGGAGTCGGACAAGCAGCGCTTCGAGCTTAAGGAGGGCAAGGTTCGCGCCACCTACGGCCATTCTTTCCCCGTGGATCTCGGTTTGGAAGCGGCGGAGCCGCCGGCGGAGCTGTATATCGGCGCCGCGCGTGATCTCGCTCAATCGATCCTGCGGGGCGGTCTTAAGCCGCGCGACCGGCGCTATGTTCACTTGAGCGCTTCCCTGGAAGAGGCCCAGGCCGTGGGCCAAAGGCGCGACCCCTCTCCCGCCATTATTGTGGTTGATGCCCGGACGGCCCATGCCGAAGGGATTCGTTTCTACCACTCCGGGCCGCTGTTTCTGGTCGAGAACGTGCCTGCGAAGTATCTATCGCTGCGATAGTCGTTCGTGGGATCGACCGCTGGCGCGAAATAATTTAAGGACTTCAGGTGACCGTATGGCTAACCTGGCCAACGCTATTTCAGTACAAGGACTCGGAAATTGCACCGCGGAGGCGCTGAGGTCGCGGAGAAGAGGGAGTAGAAAATAACCTCTGTGAACTCCGCGTCTCTGTGGTGAATACTCCTTCACGGCAAAGCCGGAGGAGCCAAGAATTTCGTTTCACCGGAGCGTCTTGAGGCGCTGCTGCATCTCCTGGGCGGTGATTTCTTGTCCGTACAAAGGCCCTCCTTGGGCGAACAACTTGGCGTGTTCGAGGCCACCGATGATGACCGGATCGAACCCGGCGTTTCTGACGAGAGTCTGCGCGATGGCCAGCGCCTTCTTATCATCGCCTGCGATGGGAATGGCCATGCGCTCTCCGGGCCGGTTCGCGTTGCTCGCAAGCCGCCGATAGTTCAGCGTGTTGAACGCGCGGACGATGCGTGCTCCCGGCAGATATTTCGCCGATGTGATGCCGATGCCGCTCTCACGCGCTTCGTTGGCGATCTCGCCGTCACGCTTAGGAACCGCGTTTCCCGCGTCAAGTACGATTTTGCCGGCAAACTCACGCGCATAATCCTTGCCGATCTGCGGGTAAGCGCCATAGGGCACGGCGATGAAGACGATGTCGCCGAACTTCAGCGCATCCCTTACCGTGCCGGCGCGGGCTAACGGGCCGAGACCGCCGACAAGTGGTTTGAGCTCCTCGGGATGCCGGGACGAGAACAGCACCGGATGACCGGCTTTCACCCACAGTGTTCCTACCGTGCTGCCGATATTGCCGGAGCCGATGATACCAATTTTCAGGCCGGAAGAACTGGTTGTCGACTGGCCAAAACCGGCCCGCGGCACGGTCGCAAGCGCAAGCGCCAGCGCGGCAAGCCCAACGATGCGGAAAAAAGCCTCACGACTCGCGTTTATTAGAGGATGATGCGCCATGACCGACTCCTTCTAGGAGGTGATTCTGAACCTGGTTTAACCGGACCGGGCTTTGATCGTGAAGGTCTCCTTCAGCCTTTC
>JACPFE010000729.1 GCA_016183145.1 Deltaproteobacteria bacterium
CTGCGCTGAGCCGCGAGGCCCGACCGGATCATCCCCTCGTATTGCGCCGCGGCCACCACTGCCATCCCAGAAAGACGATGCGTCCGACCTTCTCCCACGGGGACCACGGGCCCAAGCACGCCTGGAAAGACCTGTCCCTTTGCCTCGACTTTCACCCTCGGTTCTACAATGTCTCGGATGCCGGTAATCCGAATCTTCGCGCCAGGAGCCACCACCTCCAGAGACGCATCCTTTATATGCCGATCTTCAAGGATAAGGCTTTTGAGTTCTTCCGCATTGATCTCCAAGGTCTCAGAGCTATAACAAAACTCGCTTCCCAGGGTAATCTCAGCTACCGGAAACTCCGCCATCTCAAGCCGCATAGCACCTCCCCAAATCGACGTCGTCGCTGCGAGTCGAAGATTCTCGGATTTGGACATTACTCCCGCTAAGCATGTCCTGAGCCTGGTCGAAGGAGCGCAAAGACGCTAAGCGACAGGCCCAAGGCCTGTCATCCCGAGCGAATGCGAGGGATCTGAGAGGAAGATTTCTCGCTTTGCTCGAAACAAGGATTTCTCTCTTCGTTCGAAATGACAATGCTCTTCCTTTGCGCCCTTTGCGTTCTTTGCGGGAGATATTCCCAGACCGACCGGTGCGCGAAGCGCACCCTACGAAAACCTTCGTGTCCTTCGTGCCTTCGTGGTGAATCCGACTTTTCTCATTTTGGTTGCGGCGTAGCCGCGCTGGGTTCTTTGCGGTTAATTTCGCCGGTTCCGAGTGTTTGGTTGCGGCTCTGCCGCGTTGGGTAACATGATGTGGATAACCAGGCACCACGAGTCTGGAAATCCGAGCCATGGGCGAAGCGTATTAGATTGCCGGCGAAGCCGTCAAGAAGAATTTAGTATTGTGACCCCGGAATCGACGATCACTCTAAGCGAAACTTCTCGTTCCATAGGGTTTTCACCCGATCTAAATCTTCACGTTCCAATTTTCCAATGTGGACCTTGAGGAGAGGCTTTTTCCACCGTAACCAGACGTGACAGCCTGATGGTGGATGGTTTTTCCAGACCGGCTTCCTGCCAGTGGGCTACCGGCAGGTCGAGAAAACCGCGATGGGGAACAGAGGTGATTCGGCAGACGAGACAATCGGGACCGAGGTCCATCAAGACCAGAACAGGTCGCGCCTTAGCTCCCTGGCCGGAGGTGAAGGGGAAAACACAGACGTATACGTCGCCGAGCTCAACGGTACTTGTCATACACGGCGTCTTCCTCGGAGTCATCGCTCAGAAACTGCTCATAAGCTGCCTTGCGCCAAGCGGTGTCCTCGGGATCCATGTCCACGAAAACCACAATCGTCACTTTTCCCATTGGCGGCAAAGCGGCGGCAACCTCCGGAGGTATCCTCAGAGTCTGACTGCCAGTGAGTTCCGTTTCAAATTCTATCGTTTTTGTCATGACTGGATGTTAGCCTGCCAAGATATCCTTTTCAACACGGCGATTCTTTCGTTGGACGCTAGAGATCACCGGCCCGCAAAAGGGGGCGAAGCCCGCTGTAGCGGGTCCCATCGACGGGTTGGGCGTCATTTCACCCCTTGAACTTTGGCCACTGGTTGTACCCGACGGAGGGATCATTCGACCTCAGGGCGACGATGAACTCAACTTCTTTCTGGCTGACCTCGGCATCTATCGCAGTCTCTGACTCCCAGAGGATTTCCCTCGTGACAGTGAAGCGGCGTCTTTGGTCCCGGCCAAAGTCTTTCGCGATCAAATCGCTGTCTGCGCTACCGAAGTAGTTGATGCTGTCGGTCCGATCCTGACCGACGTAGATCTTCCCGTTCGGGTAAGTGATCTTGTAGATGACGTTCATCGTTGAGTGAGCAGATCACCGGGGCTATGCCGGACGTGACGCCCAACTAAAAGTGACCCACTTTAGGCGGTGACAAATGCTGGTCGGGCTATCTCCTAACACGGATCAACGAACCGAATCCGAATCGGTTGCAATATCCGCCAGCGACTCCAGCTTGTCAACAGTCTGCTGGTCTAGAAAAAAATCGGTGATGGCTCGCGGAATCCCATCAGCCGGTAAGGAAGGCGGACGGCGCGGAAGGCGAGTTAAACTCGCGTTGTTTGCGTAAGCTGGGATCTGCAACACGAGTGCTGGGCGAGGCAACGGACTTGCGCGAGTTTTCGCAAGACCTGCCGGCTAGTGGGTGACACCAGCCCCAATGCCCCTCGGTCCTTCATTCGTCAGCACGGGCTGGATAAACGTTGTCTTGACGTATCCTACAGGCCAAAGATCTTGTGAAACTCCATCATATGCTGCTTCAACTGACTGCCGAACTCCGGGCCCACGACAAAATCGGGCTCGCCTTGAAATTCTTTGTACTTGACCGGAATACCATTCATTGCGACGCCCTTGCCCAGCTCCAGCGCGAGCACCTTTTGCCCTTCTTCCGACAACGTCCAGTCCGTGAACAGCAAGGCCGCGTGGGGATGCGGCGCCTTCTTCGCGACGAAAAAACCGTTAGGCTTTATAATTCGGGGCGACAGGACGCTGAAGCCAAGGGGCGCGCCCTTGTCGCGCACCTCCGCTGCAGTTTCGGCGTTGACGGCGATGGCAATGGGCTGTTCGCCGGCCGCGATGAGCTGCGTCGTCAACGTCGTGCCGCGTCTGAAGATCAGGTTCTGTTTGGCGAGGCGCGCCAGGTAGTCGCGGGCCTTTTCTCTTCCCCAAGCTTGCTCCATGGCCGCCATGATGTAAGCCGCTTCAGGATCGAAAAGCATCATGCCTTTCCATTTGGGCTCGAGCAGATCTTGATAGCTCCGCGGCGCCTCGTTGGGCCTTACCATGTTCCGGTTGTAGACGAGCGCGATGCTGAGCATGTACATCGTGTACCAGTGGCCGTCAGGATCATAGGATCCGCGCACGAAGCGCTTGAGGTCGGGCGTAGTGTAAGGATGCGAGACTCCTTCTTTGATGAACAGCGAGCCGTAGCTCAAGTCCGTCATGATGACGTCGACAATATTGGCGCCGCCGCGCGCCTCGCTCATGGTCTTATTGAGAATTCCTTGTCGCGGGGAGTAGTAATGCTTCAGATCGACAAACGGGTAACGCGCGCTGAACGCTTTTTTGAGGACGGCGAGCTGATTGACCGGCGTCGTCCCGTAAAACATCGCCTCTTTTTCTTCCTTCGCGCCCTTGACCAACAACACCTCACGTTCAACTCGGCCCATATTCTGAACGCGGCTTGTTAAATCAGGCAACGTAATCGCCGCGGCGACACTGAAGCAACCCGTGACGAAAGCTATGACGGTGGAGACAAACCACACGGTCCTGAAGTTGCACATGACTCCTCCAGTTGTGATTGCCATTAATGATAGGAATTCGCTTTGGGGGGTTGGCCACTGAGCACTCAAAATTACTCCGACGACCCGGTGCCAGCCCGCGTTCCAGAGCCTCAAGTGGCTAACTCAGAAAATAGACTTGCCCCGTACCCCCATCTCTGGGGCGGACAGTATCCGAGAAGGTGGCGTCATGTCAAATCGTAGGCGGCTCTACCGTAAAAAGTGTGGTTGAGAATCAGAGAGGGTCAAACCACGGGGAATCAGGGTCAGAGTAAATTTTTGCCTTTCCTCAACGCAACAACAGCCTCACCTCACGGGATGAAAAATATTTCAAATAAAATTGTTCTCCGCCCCTGTTTTCAGCCGATGCAACTGCCCGGGCTATGATCCTTGTCGCTGCTGAAGATGGGGATTGAGCGTACGCCCCTCTGCGTTACGTGATGTGGATAACCAGACACCACGAGTCTAGAAATCCGAGCCGTGGTTGAAGCGTATTAAATTATCTGCGAAGTCGTCAAGAAGAATTTATTTGTGTCCCCGGAATCCGGAAGCCCGTCAAGGTGAACTCCACGATTTACCAATGCCATAGCTCAGGGGTTGCACTCGATAGAACACCCCAAGAAACCAACTCTTGCTCAATGGCAGCAATGTAGTCTCGACACTTCGCGTGAGGCAAGTACATTCGCGCGTGCACGCTCTGGTTTCTGTCGTTGCGCGCTGCATCGACGAGCACGCAGTTGACCCATGGGAGCGCCGAGCGGCTGCTGCTCATGAGCGGGCCCAACCGAGTGTCTTGGGTTGCAAACGCTCCTTGATCACGAAGTGCGCGAAGTACGTCCTCCAATACCGAGAAGGCGGATGCCAGCAAGAGGTTGAAGCACAGGTCACGTATGCCGGCCTGGTTGAAGCCAACGATGAGC
>JACPFE010000730.1 GCA_016183145.1 Deltaproteobacteria bacterium
CCGCAAAGCAAGTTCGTGCCGGAAGCAAGAACCCAATTGGCGCAGTTGGAGAAGGAGAAGAACGACCCGCTGGCGATGCTCTTGATGCGCGATCGCCGGCCCGCCGCACCGTCTACGCCTGAAAAGACCGAGACAGCGGATGGCAAGCTAAGAGACATCGAGCTCATCGCGAAAAAAGAGGTGGTATTCGAAGAGCCGGGCGATGAAAAGGGCTTTTTTCGGCGCGTAGTTGACAAAATCAACCCCTTCTCCGACGACGGCAAGAAAAAATCAGAAGACAAGCCACCCGAAAGCTGGCAAGAACTAATGGCAAAGAAAAAAACCGGGGAGAAGGAAGAATCCCCCGGTTTCTTGGCCGGCCTGTGGAGCGGCATCAATCCTTTCGGCAGTCGCGATGCCAGGGATAGTCAGCCGAAAAAGAGCGACAGCTCCAAAGATCAGCAGTTAGTGAGCCAGATCGACGACTCGCTGAAGCAGAAAGGCGTCGATGCCAAAGATCAAGTAGCCGCGCTAAAGCCGCCGGCTGCGGCGCTGCCAGAGCCTCCAGCCCCCGTGCAAACGATGGACACCGGGAAGCTGATTGGAGAGATCGATTCCAACCTGAAAAAGAGCGGCACGGAGGTAAAAGAGCTCACGCCGCCGAAGGCCGCGGAAGGCTTGAATAACCCTGCGGCGCTGGAAGCCCTGGCGGCAAAAAAGAAGGCGGCGGAGTCGGCACCGCAAAACACGAATACGGCCGGACTGTTGAGCAGCATCGATCAAAAGCTGCAGAAGCAGGGCGTGGGAGCCGCAGGCTTCGAACCGCCGCCCGCGGCACCCGTCGGCAGCGACGACACCAAGGTAAAAAATGAGCCCCAAAAGAAAGTTGAGATCGAGCCGAAACTAGCTCTAGAGAAAGGCCCGCTGTTTCTCAACCCTGGCGAAGCCCAGAGCCTAACGGGTACGACGCCGGAACCTGTAAACCAGGAAAAAAAGGCGGAGAGCGCGGAAAAGGAGCCGGCGACTCGTAACATTTCTAAAGCTCTGGTCAAGGGGCCCACACAACCACAAGCCGCACCGGCTGCGAAGCAGGAAGAAGAGAAAAAACCGGTCCCAGGGCAGGACCCGGAAAACAAAGGCGTCTTTGATCAACTCAGACAAGATCTAGACAGTATCGGCAAGATTCTGAATCCTTTCCGCTGGTAGATCATCTCACAAGGACGCGGCGCGCTACTTACAGTTTCGGTTTGTTGACGGCGAGCTTTGCACCCAGAGCCGCATCGCCCCCAAGCGGCGCCTGACGTCCCTTCGACCCCCGCGATCTCTCAGTCAGAGAGACCATAAACTCCTGGCACTGCTCCAAATAGAGATAGATCACCGGCGTGATGTATAGGGTCAGCAACTGCGACACGATTAGACCACCGACCACGGCGATGCCCAGGGGTTGGCGCGCTTCGGCGCCTGCGCCCAAGCCAAGGGCAATCGGCACCGCGCCGACGATCGCCGCCATCGTGGTCATCATGATGGGCCGGAAGCGCACTAAGGCGCCTTCGTAAATCGCTTGCGCCGGACTCTTGCCTTCATTGCGCTGCCTTTCGAGGGCGAAGTCGATCATCATGATGGCGTTCTTCTTGACGATGCCGATCAGCATGATCAAGCCGACAAAGGCGTAGATGCTCAGGTCCATGGAAAAATAAGAGAGAGCAACGAGGGCGCCCAAACCGGCGGAGGGCAAACCGGAAAGGATCGTCAGCGGATGAATGAAACTCTCGTAGAGAATGCCCAGAACCAGGTAAACGACGAATACCGCGAGCGCGAGCAACAGCCAGAGGCTTTTGATGGACGATTGAAATTCCTGGGCAGTTCCCTGGAAGTTGGTGCTGATGGTTCCCGGCAGAGTCGCGCGCGCCAGTCTGTTGACGGTATCCACCACGTATCCCAAGGCCACTCCCTCGCGCAGGTTGAAGGAAAGCGTAACCGACGGCAACTGGCCCGAGTGGTTTACCGAGAGCGGCCCCGCGCCGTATTTGATGTTGGCGATGGAGCCCAACGGAACCATCGGTTGGGCGGCGGCATTCTGCCCGGTGGTCGAGCGAATGTAGAGCTGCGACAGTGCGGATGGGTCGTTCTGAAACTTCGGGTCTAACTCGAGGATGACCTCATATTGGTTGTTCGGCGTGTTGATGGTCGAGACGCGCCGGGAGCTATAGGCGCTCCAAAAGGCTTCCTCGACCACGCGCGGCGAAATGCCTTGCGCCGTCACCCCCATAGTCGCGGCCTTGTCTCGGTCCATCACGATGCTCAATTGAGGATTCTTGAGCTGTAAATCGCTGCTCACATCCCTCAGATCAGGCAGCGCTTTTAACTTCTCTTCGAATAGGTAGGCGTGCTTGAAGAGCTCCGCGGAGTCCGGGCTCTGCATTGTGAACTGGTACTGGCTGCGCGTCAGCCGCCCGCCGACGCGGATCACCGGCGGGTTCTGGAGGGAGACTCGGATACCGGCAACTTGATTGAGCTTCGGGCGTAGTTCCCGGATGATTTGATCGGCGCTGAGACTCCGCTCCGAGCGGGGTTTTAGCTTCATGAATACACGGCCCGCATTACCCGTCTGGCTCGCGCCGCCGACACCGACACTGGAAAAAAAGGACTCGACGTTCGGATCCTTGGCAACGATGGCAGCTACCTGCTGCTGGTATTGCACCATCTGCTCGAAAGAGACCCCTTGCGCGCCCTCGGTGTTGATCAGCACCTGCCCAATGTCTTCGCTGGGGATGAAACCCTTGGGCACCAGGCCGAACATGTGAATGGTCGCGAACAGGACGACGACGGAAGCAACGAAGGTTGTCACGTGGTGCCGCATGACCCAGCGAAGCGAAATCTAGTAGCCTTTGTTCATCGCGTCGAGGCAGCGCCCCAGGAAACGGTACAGCCAGCCGTGTTTCTGCTCAGCCGGCGGCCGAAGATAGCGGCTGCAGAGCATCGGTGTCAGGCTGAGGGAGATGAATCCCGAAACCAAAATAGCGACGCAGATGGTGACGGAGAACTCGCGCAAAAGCCGGCCGAGCATGCCGCCCATGAACAGCACCGGGATGAATGCCGCCACCAGCGAGAGGGTCATGGAGACGATGGTGAAACCAATCTCCTTGGCGCCTTTCACCGCTGCCTCGTAGGGCTCTTCTCCCTCCTCCATGTGGCGCACGATGTTTTCGAGCACGACGATGGCGTCATCGACGACGAAACCCACTGCCAGCGTAAGCGCCATCAACGAAAGGTTGTTCAGGCTGTAACCGAGCAGGTACATGACGGCGAAGGTGCCGATGATGGACATCGGCAACGCAAGGCTCGGGATAATCGTCGCCGACACGTTGCGTAGGAACAGGAAAATGACTAGGACGACCAGGATAATCGTGCCGAGGAGAGTTAACTGAACATCATGCACCGATTCGCGAATGAATTCAGTGCGGTCGAAGAAAACGTCCAGCTTGACGGATTGAGGGATCTGAGTACGGAGGGTCGGTAAAAGTTCTTTCACCGCGTCGACCACCTCGACGACATTGGCGCCGGGCTGGCGCTGCACCCCCAGAATAATTGCGCGCTTGCCGTTGAACCAGCTCGCCACCTTTCTGTTCTCGACGCTGTCCATCGCCTTGCCGATATCCTGGATGCGCACGGGCGCGCCGTTACGAAAGGTCACCACCAGAGGACGGAAGGCCGCCGCATTGGTAAGCTGGGCATCAGAGACCAAAGTGTAAGCCCGGTTCGGCGCATCGAGAGTCCCCACCGGCAGATCGACGTTGCCGCGCTGCACCGCGTTCACTACGTCGTCGATGCCGATTTGGCGCGCGGCCAGTTGATTGGGATCTAACTGGATGCGCACCGCGTATTTCTGCGAACCGAAGACATCGACCTGGGCCACGCCGCTGACCATCGAAATCCGCTGCGCGAGAATCGTGTCGGCATATTCGTCCACCGTCGAGAGCGGAAGAGTTTCGGAGGTCAGGGCCAAGAGGAGTACGGAAAAGTTGGCCGGGTTCACCTTGCGGTACGACGGCGGGCTGGGCATGTTTGACGGCAAGTCACGCGCTGCCCGAGCGATCATCGACTGCACGTCCTGCGCCGCCGCGTCGATGTTACGGCTAAGATTGAACTGCAAAGTAATTTGCGTCCGGCCCAGGGTGCTCGCCGAATTGATGGAATCGAGGCCGGCGATCGTAGAAAACTGTTTCTCGAGGGGCGTGGCCACAGCGGACGCCATGGTCTCGGGGCTGGCGCCCGGCAGGGTCGCCGTGACCGTAATGGTCGGAAAATCTACCGTGGGCAAATCGCTGACGGGCAAAGCCTTATACCCCATGATGCCGAAGATGAGTATCCCCAGCATCACGAGCGTGGTTGTCACCGGCCGGTGAATGAAGAGCCAGGAGATGTTCATGACGCGCCTCGCTCCTGCGCTTTACGCTTGCCGCGGGCTCCCGTGTCCTTGCTCCCCTCTTTCGTCTCAGCGGTCTTGTTCGCATCCTTGATATCCACCTGAGATCCCGGACCGAGCAAGAATTGTCCTTCGCGCACGACCAACTCACCGGCCGCGAGCCCCTCGGCGATCACTGCTTCCCCTTCGCTTGTCGGCCCTAGGGTTACCGGTCTCACCTCTACCCGCTTGTCCTCCTTGATGACGAAGACGTGTTGCCCCTCCTGACCTACTTGTACGGCTTCCGCAGGGATGACCACGGCGTCTGCCTGCGTCGCTAATGTCACGGCGACGTTGATGAACTGCCCCGGCCACAGTCGTCTCGCGCTGTTTTTAAACTCGGCTTTGAGCTTGATCGTCCCGGTGATGCGGTCGACGGCGTTATCGACGAAAGCGAGATTGCCCTGCTCGGGGCGGCCCTCATCGGCGGAAAAGCGCGCGTCGACCTTAAGCGTGCCCCCCGCCATGTGGCGTCTGATATCGCCCAAATGCTGCTCGGGGACGGAAAAGGTCACGTTGATCGGGCTGATTTGATTGATCACCACCAAAGGCGTGCTGTCGTTAACCCGCACCAGGTTCCCTTCGTTTACGAGCAAGCTTCCCACCTGCCCGTCAATCGGGGAGTAAATATAACAGTAGCTTAATTGAACCCTGGCGTTCTCCACCGCCGCCTTGTCCGCATCCACCACCGACTCCAGCGCGTCGGCATTGGTGCGGATCTGGTCATATTGCTCTTGAGAGACGTATTGCTTTTTGAGCAGCTCGGCGTAACGGCGCGCTTGCTCGCGGGCGTTTTGCAGCTGCGCGACGTCGCGCGCCAGGTTCGCCTCCGTCTGCTTCACCGCGGCTTCAAAAGGACGCGGATCGATGGTGAAGAGCATCTGTCCTTTCTTGACGTTCTGCCCTTCTTTGAAGTGGGCTTGCATGAGCACGCCCGTGACCTGACTCTTGACGGAGACGGTCGCGAACGCTTCGGCATTGCCGACCGCGCGAACTTGGATGGGGATTGCCTTCTGCTGGGCCGTAACTACCATCACCGGCACGGCCTCGCGGCTGCGGCCACCGCCACGGCTTTGGCCGCGGTCACCGGCGCGGCTCGCCGAAGCGCTTTCGGACCGCCCGTCGGCTTTAATTTGCGGCTTGCTGAGCGACCAGGACGAATATTGTTGTAGACCCGCGAACCCGCCCACGACCACCACCAGCGCGCCTATCCAATAAGACCGCCGCATATTCAGATTTCTCCTGACTCAATGGCCGTGAAAATCAGCCTAAGCACTCCGTTCTGTGAACCCGAGCCATTACTTTCCGATCGCCCGTATAAGCTGAGCGTCGGCGATCTTGTAATCATAAAGTGCCCGAACATACGTCGTTTGCGCGTCGGTGTAAAGAGTCTGGGCATCCGTCACTTCGATGATCGAACCGACTCCTA
>JACPFE010000731.1 GCA_016183145.1 Deltaproteobacteria bacterium
AGGTAAAGAATAATCGGGTGGGTATGTCGAACCCCGGCAACACCTGAGAGCGAAGATTCTGGTTCGCCTTGAAGCGTTTGCCAGGACCATATCTTCCGTCTACGAGTTTGAAAACCGTTACGTCTCGACGGTTCGGATCTACCAGCCAATATTCTTCTACGCCGTTGACCTCATAAAGTCTCTTCTTTTCTACACGATCCCGTTTGGCTGTGGCTGGAGAGAGGATTTCGACCACCAAAGCAGGCACAATCTTAAGAAATTGGGCCCGGTCGACCTGGGGACCTTTGGACCAGCGCTCGCTGGATATGAAAGAGGCGTCCGGTTCGAGAGTGTCTCCCGATGGCAGATCATATCCCGTGCTGGAGCCAAATACTCTCCCTAGATTCTGGCGCCGGACAAAGTCCCCCAGGATACGAATCACCTTGGCCTCAATCTCCCCATGTCCCCATCCCGCAGGCGGAGTCATAACGATCCTCCCATCCGTCAGCTCGTATCGATTGACATCGTTGACCGGACGATTCTCCACCCACCGCTTGAACGCCTTTTGGTTAAACGTTGCAGTCGAAATAAACGCCGTCTCGATAAACTTGGCTGGTTCTGCCCTCATGGTTAGCCCGATACCAATGTTTTCTTTTAACAGCTACACCCGCCTGCCGCAATCTCGCCCACGCTGAGTAGAGCAAATAAGTCAGGCGCCGATACCATCCAAATTCTACCTCACTGAACTTTTCATTCTGTCAATCTCTAAAGCCTTCGGTGACCCCATTAGATTGCGTAGATTAGGCTAGTTCGGGCTGATCCCCAACAACCGGTCCAACTCTCCGGTGGCGTCTAAAAAGCGGGCATCGTCGAACCCGCCGATTCCTTTGCCGTCAATGAATATTTGCGGCACGGTTCTGCGGTGAGACAGCCGTTCCATCTCGGCTCGACGTTCGGGGTCGTCGGTCACGTCGATTTCTTCGAACTCCACGTTCTTGGAACGGAGCAGCGCCTTCGCCCCGGAACAATAGGGACAGTAGTTGGTTGTGTAGATGACCACTCGCGCCATAAGTTCACCCAGTCCGTGGATTATATTATACCCTTTTTGCCTGTGGCAGAGAACTTTACTTGAAAGGCCGAGCTAATTTTGCCATTAGTGAGCCGTGAAAGTCGTCGGCCTAACGGGCGGCATCGCGTCGGGGAAAAGCAGCGTCGCGGCGATCTTGCGGCGGCTCGGCGCGGCTGTCATCGACGCCGACGATTTATCCCGCCAGGTCGTCCAGCCCGGACAGGAGGGCTGGAAGGAAATCGTCAACATCTTCGGTGCGGAAGTCCTTCAGCCAGACCAAAACATCGACCGCCAGAAACTCAGGAAAATCATCTTTAACGACCCAGAGGCGCGCAAAAGACTCGAAACCATCATCCATCCGCGGGTTCGCGCGCTGGCGGAGCGGCGAATCCAAGAGTATGCGGCTGCTGGTTATGAGATCGTCGTCTACGAAGTCCCGCTGCTTTTCGAAGTTCGGCTCCATGAAACGCTCCGGCCGGTGATCCTCGTCGCCTGCGATGCAAAGACCCAGACGGAAAGAATCGTGCAGCGAGATCGGGTCGCCGGGGTGGAGGCTCAAAAAACTATCGCTGCGCAGATGAGCTTGGAGGAGAAACGCAAGCTTGCGGACTACGTGATTGAGAATAATGGCAGCTTGGAAGAACTCGAGAGGCAGGTGCGGGAGCTTTGGGAACAGTTGACTAGAAAAGAAGACGGTCGATAGAAAATTGCGATCCTCAATCCTCGATCTTCCATCCTCGGCTGATTGCTCTTATTTAACCCGCTCCTGATAGCTTCCGTCCGAGGGGTCCACGCGCACCTTGTCGCCGACCTGGACAAAGGGCGGCACCTGAATGGTCACACCGGTCTCCAGCTTCGCGGGCTTGTAGGACGCGCTCGCGGTGGCGCCTTTCATCGACGGCTCGGTATCCACCACTTTCAGATCCACCGTCGACGGTGGGTTGATTCCCACGGGTTTCCCCTCGTGGAATTCGATACCGACGATCGAGTTAGGCAGCAGATAGGACAAAAGATCACCGATATCTTCGGCAGCCAGAGTCATTTGTTCGTAATTCTGGGTGTCCATGAAGGTATGGAGATCGCCCTCGGCGTATAGGTATTGCATCTGCCGGCTCTCCAAAATCGCCTGTTCGACGCGATCCTCCGAGCGAAACTTATACTCCGTGCCGACGCCGGAGCGGAGATTTTTCATTTTTGTCTGCATGAATCCCCGTTTGTTCCCCGGGGTAAGGTGGTGAACCGCCGTGACGCGATAGAGATCACCCTCATGGATGATGATCATTCCCGGTCTGAGTTGAGTTGATTGGATCATTTTCTAGCTTCCTTCCGTCGCGCTCTAGCTTGTTAGCAGTTTATTTGAGCCGCTTCAACGCGGGTGCGGGTCGTCGTTCGTGTTCGTGATTCATGTTCGTCCGGGCACGAGAAACGACCGCAATTTCGGCGAGGCGATGGAGCGCACCCTTCGACAAGGGCTCAGGACATTCGGCAAAAGTATAGGAGTCTTTTTCAGCAGCCTGCTAAGCATAAAGCCCGCG
>JACPFE010000722.1 GCA_016183145.1 Deltaproteobacteria bacterium
TCAGCAACGTCGACTTGCCGACGTTGGGGCGGCCGACGATCGCAATGGTGCCGGAGCGAAACGGCAGCGGTTGTTTTTCCTTGTTCTGGTCTTGCGTCTCTGGCATAAAATTAACGAGTCATTATGACATTCTCGACGGGTCATTCAAGGCAGCTCGCCTTTACACACTGATTGAGGCGCAAGCAATGGAAAATCAGCGCTCCACCACTCGCCCCCTCACCTTTGTCCTCTCCCCCGTCGCGGGGGAGAGGGAAGGGTGAGGGGGACGCGTCAATGGGAGAGCATTTTACTAGTCATGCGAACCTCACTGATTCGAGCCTGCTGAACCATGCCGCTCCGACTGACACCGTTGCTGCAAAAGCGGCTCACGCGCCGCGCTCAGGCCATGATCGAGAGCTCGCTTGCCTATTTCCCGGAGCTCGACGGCAAATCGATCACGGTGGGTTACACCCGCAAGCACCTCGGCAGCGCGACGGTCGTCTATCGCAAGGGGATTATTTCTCAGCTCGTCATTCGGCTCAAGGTGCGCAAATTGAGTTATCAAACCATCGGTCACGAACTGACGCATCTGGTCCAAGGCTTGGCGCGCGGCGACCGGCGCGCCGCGTCGCCGGTGCGCGGAGACAATATCCCGTCCGGCGAGAAACAGTGCGACATCTGGACCCTGGCCCGGGATAGAATTTTCTGCGACGACGCGCCGACCTATATTCGCATGCCGCGGGTCATGCGCGAACGCTGGCCCGCTTACGCCGAAGCCGTCCGACAGCTCTGTCTCGCCGCGATCGAGAAAAGAAAGAGCCACCGCCTCTACATCCGCTGGCTCGAAGCGGAAATCCGCCGCCTGCCGCAGCGCTCGCCGGAAAAGATTTCGCCCGAGCAGCTAGAACTTCCCTTCGGCCAAGGCTAGGATCAACTGAACGGTTAGTTGAAAGTTTGCGCAGCTTGCGCAAATTTCTCAGGAGTCGAAGACCCTCGGAGTCGGATATTCCTCGCGCCAAGGCTCCGCCAGAGGACGGATCAGCCCCAAATCGTTTGGCTGAGCCAAGTTCGCAAAGTGACAGGCCACGGTCCGTCATCCCGAGCGAATGCGAGGGATCTAAGAAAGATTTCTCCCTTCGGTCGAAATGACAACGTTCCCCTTTGCGCCCTTTGCGTTCTTTGCGGGAGATATTCCGAGACCGACCGGTGCGCGAAGCGCACCCTACGAAACCCTTCGTGTCCTTCGTGCCTTCGTGGTGAATCCGACTTTTCTCATTTTGGTTGAGGCGTAGCCGCGCTTCGTTCCTATCCAAGCTTGCTTGATCGGCCGACAGCCAAGCAACTGACTCAAGTCGCCATCGGCCGGCGGGGCCATGCCCGCCATACCAGATCGCCAAGAAACAAAAACAAACCGAGGCCCGAGAGCGGCCACCAGGTTTCTTTTGCCAGCGTGCCTTTGCCCGGCGTCGGGGTGTAAAGCCGTTGGATGCCGTCTTCGATCCGGTCGGGGTCGAGCATCTGCCCGCCGGTTTCTTCGGCGAGGCGGCTGAGCAAGGAGAGATTCGGCTTCAATTCCCGGTACTCCTTGGGGTAGGGAACGATATACGGAACCGTGGCCACGGTGAGCGGCGCCTCTCCGCCTGCGCCTTCGGCAAACAACGTCAGGAAGTGAATGCCGCGTTGCGACGGGGTAAATCTGCCTTCGTAGCGGCCCGGCGCGGTTTGCTGAAAAGTTTGCTCCTGCGTCGCCTTATTCGGCGCGGCGATGTTGCTCTTGAGCCGCAGGTGATTTAAAAATTTTCCATCCTGCGTAACAAAGTCAGCGATGACTTTCACCCGCTCGCCCTCGGGCTTCAATTCCGCGCGCATTCTCGATTCTAAAAACTTGCGCATCGCGTCGCGCGCCAGTTGGCTCGCCCACTGCGGGAATCGCGGCCACGCCACCCAGTCCTTTCCCCACCGCCCGCTCAAATCGGAGGTAAACGCGCTCACGCGGCCCAGACCATAGCGCCAAGAGACCAGGAGCGGGTCTTTGTCCGCTTTCATGAGCAGCTCGGCGCGCGGCTTCGGATAGGTGAGCACATAGCCTCGCAGCGAAGGCAGGCCGCTTTGCGGGATGCCTTTAAGCGGCCCCACGGGCGCCACAATGCTCGGCACCAATGACTTTTCGATCAACAAGTCGCGGGATATCAGCAGGGTCTCGGTGGTAAATATTTGCGGCACCGTCTGGGGATCCAGGGCCACGTAACCCCGCCCCTTGCCGTTCTTGGCGATGTCCGCCATCAACTGCACGTCGGCGTCGCTGCCCACCGAAACGGTGGAAACCGTAATACCGTCGCGCGCCATTTTCGTCACCAGCGTATAAAAATCCGCTTTATCGGTGAGGCCGTCCGACAAAACCAACACATGCTTGATCGCCGCCTGCTTGGTCGCGATGACGCGATGGGCTTCGACCATGGCCTTATAGAGATCGGTGCCGCCGTCGGATTGTAGCCCGGCCAGCCGCTCCGATATCCATTCTCCTTTGCCCACTTGACGAAACGGCAACACCCAATCCCAAGCGGCGTCGAAACCGAGGATGCCCACCTGGTCCGTCGGGTTCATGATATCTGCCGCCGCCATCGCCGCAGCCTTAGCGAGATCGAGCTTTGTGCTCCCCTCCGGCCCGGCCCCCATGCTGCCCGACTTGTCGAGCACGAAAAGCAGCGCCACATGGGGCAGGTCCAGTCGCGCCGGCGGACGCATGTCGACGGGGAGCACGCGCTCGAGGGGCGTCCGGTAGTAGCCGCCGGCACCGTAGCTCTGCGAGCCGCCGATCACCAGCAAGCCGCCGCCGAGATCGCGCACGTACCGCTCGATGTTTTCCATCTTGGCATAGGAGAGCTGAAAGGCCGCCACGTTGTCGAGAACCAGCAAGTCAAACGACGAAAGCTCCGGCAACGAGAGCGCGTGGACCTGCGGCTCCGAGACCACCACCGAGTAACCTTGCACTCGCAAGACGTCGGCGAGGAATCGCTGGCTGTCTTTTTGGCCGGACAGGAGCAGCACCCGCGGCGGCCCTTTGACCTCGACGACGCCCTCAAGCAGGTTGTTTTCCGCCAGCGTATCGTCGCTCGACTCCACCACCAACTCATAGTTATGGCTGCCCCGCTCCGCCAGGCTGTCCCTGAAGCTCACCGAATTCGTGCCCGGCTTTAACTGAATCTCCTGCTCGCGGTGAAGCACGCCGTCGCGCAGCAGTTTGAGCCGTGCCGGCGCTGCGCGCAGGCTTTCGACGGCGCCGCGGATCTCGAAGCCCTCGGCGCTGTCCACCTGCCGCGGCAAATGGAAGTCGCTAAGGTAGATCTCGTTTTTGCCGCGCGAGAGGCTCACGGGCAGCGTCCAGACTTGAGCGCCCTGGGCGCGCAGGAGCGGGACAACCCGCGCGGTTTCACCGCGATTTTCGTTGCCGTCGGAAATCAAAAGAATCTTACTCTGGCGCCCCTCGCCCAACTGCGCCAGGGCGGCTTGGAGCGCCGCCTGAATATCGGTTTCCTCGCGCTCCACGCGCGACGAGAAATCGGCCATGGGAAAATCCCGGCGCGGCAGAAATTCCCACTCTGGCGCGCGCCCGAAGGCGAGTAGTCCGGTGCGCGTATCCGCTTGGTTGAAACCCCTGGCAGCCTCGAGCACGTCGCGGGCCTTCTCGCGCCCTTCCTGTCCGACGCTGCGCGACAGATCAACGCCGAGTACCACATCCAGACCGTTGGTCGCTTGAAAAATCTTTGGGTTTACCAGCGCGAGAGCCAGCGCCGCCAGCGCCACTCCCCGAATCGCGATGGGGTAGACAGGGATTCCCGCGCGCCAGGCAAGGAGAAGTTCCAGCCCGAGCAAGACGAGCACGCAAGCGAGCAGAACCGGCCAGAGTGAATAACCGGATTCCACGGGCGCAGCGGCGTCAGCGCTTTTTTTCTCCGTAGAAACCGCCGCCGCGCGCGGCCGGATCTCGGACTCGGCTTCATCGAAGAGATTGACCGCGAAGCGGCCCTCCTTGCCGGCGCTCTGGTAGCGGTAGAAGCCGGCTTCCAAAGTTTCCGCGAATACCAGCGGGTTGGCACCCGTCTTCAGAATTTCTTTCTTCCCCGCCGGAGTGATGATCTCAAGATCGCTGTCGTGCGCCGGCAATCGCAACGGGAACGGAATCCCCGCCTGGACGCTTTGCGCCGGGAACTCAACGCGCTGGGGCTGGAACCACTCCAAGGCGTTGTGGACCAGCACCGGGAAAGCGATACGCAGCGGCAGGTCCGAAGCCATCAGATCGAAGCCGATGACGAGCGCGCGGAGCGGGCCGCTTTCCAAGGCGAACAGCAGCGGATGGTCGGCGGAGCGTAGCAAAACGGTGCCTGCACCCGTCGTTGCCAATCGCAGCGCCTCCTGCACGTGAAGATCACCGAGACTCAATCCCTCCGTGACCGGATGCTTGGCTGGCGGGGCGGTAATTCGCGGGTTGCGGATCGCGCCCTGAAGCTTGAGCGGTAAATTCGGCGCGATGGTATTGATCAAAATATAATTTCCGCGCGTGAGGGCGGGAACCTCCACCCGGTCGAAAATCACGGCGTCGTACGCTTCCTGCGGCTGCGCCGCGCCGGCATCCCAGCGCGGCGCGCTGGTCAATTGAACGTTGGGAAAAAAGCGCAGCAGATGACTCAAGAAGGGATTGCCGGGACCGACGTAGAGAAGCCGCACGGCGGGCGCGTCGCTCACCGCCAGGTAAGCCTGATTGTCGGTAGCGAAATCGTCGGCGATTTCCAACCGGGCGACCAGTGCTCCGGTGAGCGTTCCCTCGAACGGGTAGATCAAAACCTTGCGCCCGTCGGGCTCGATCCCGATGACCTCGCGGGCGAGCACCTTTTCTCCGAGCGTGAGCGTCAGGGGCACGCGCGCGGCCTTCGCGGTGAAATTCTTAACGTGCACCATCACTTCGACCGGCGCGGGACGATCGGGATGGCGCCTGACCTCGAAGGCGACGACGCCGACGTTCTCAGTTCCGCCCTCGACTCTGATGAAGCGCAGATGGGCGGCCGGGCGCATGAACTCTTCGGCCCCCGCAAACGCGCCGTCGCTGATCACCACGACGCGATCCGAGCTGCCGCGCTTGAGAAAGGCGTGCGCGAGAAGGATCGCGTCATTAACCCGCCCCGGCGCGTCGGTTGCCGCGAGATTGCGTCCGGCTCCCCGGAGTCTCGCCTTGTCCGCAGTAAGCGGCACGATCAGCCGGGCCTGGGGGCCCGCGCCGATGAGCATCATTTTCCGCCCAGTCGGCAAGGCATCAACCAAGGAAAGAAATTCTCTGCGGGCGGCCTCGAAGCGCGTTACCGATTTGCCCTTGGCTTTCATGCTGGCGCTCAAATCGACGACCACCACGGTATCGCCGGCGCTGGCACCGAAATAGATCAACGAAGGGTCCGCCAGCGCCGCGATCAGAATCGCCGCGGCGATGAGCTGTAATAGGAGCAGCAAATTCTTTCGCAGCAGCCAGCCGAGCCGGGTCGCCAGCGGGCGCTCTTTCAGAACGCGCTCCCAGATAAACAGCGCCGTGGTGTTGATCTTGACCCCTCTGGGCTTCAGACTATGGAGAAAGAAGATGAGCGGAATCGCCCCGGCGGCAAGCAGCAAAGCATATGGCGCGCCCCAGAGCATGGCTCACGACACGCTGCCGATCTGGCGCAGCGTCTTTAGGACAAATTCGTCGAACGGCACCGCGGTGGCGGTGCGCAGGTAGTCGATTCCCCGGCTGGCGCAAACCGCCTCGATCGCGCTGAAATAACCCGCCAGCTCTTCCCGGTAGCGGCGCAGCAAATCCCCCTCCAGAAAGAACCGCCGTTCCCGTCCGCTTTCCACGTCGCTCAGCAGAATATCGCCCGCCAACTTCGGACTGATCTCCTGCTCATCGACGATATGAATGACCAAGAGCTGATATCTTTTGGTCGCAAGCTCCTCCAGGCCGGCGCGCCAGCCGGCCGGCTCGAATAAATCGCTGACGATGACGACAAGGCCGGGATGAGGAAACAGCTTGGTAAAGGAATGGATCGCCGCGCGCAGATCGGTCTCCCCGCTACAGGTAAGCTTGCCCAGAAAGTCGAACAGATTGAGAATCTGCTTTCGTCCCCGCCCCAGCGTGAGCGGCGCGCGTAATGCGGTTGAAAAAGACGCGCCGCCGACTCGGTCCAAATTTTTCAGGCCGACGTAGCCCAGCGCCGCGGCGACCTTCTTGGCGTAATCGATTTTCGGCGGCGCTCCCTCGCCCATGGAGCGGCTGGTATCGACCAGCAGGTAAACGTTCATTTCCTCCTCAGCGGTAAAAACTTTCAGCAGCAGCCGCTCCAGGCGCCGGTAAACGTTCCAATCGACGTAGCGCAGATCGTCGCCCTTTTGATAGCGGCGGTAATCGGCGAATTCCAGGCTGAAGCCCTTGCGCGACGCCGGGTGCTCGCCCTTGGCCCCGGCCCAGCTCAAGCGTTTGGCGATCAGGCGCAGCCGCTCGAGCTTTTTGAGAAACTCGGTATCGAAAAAGGTCTCGGGTCTAGAGTCTAGAGTCTGGAGTTGGAGCCCTGCCTGTTGTTGCAATTTTCTCGCGCTAACCTTCTCCTCCCGATCGGCGCGAGCGATCTTGGAGTGGCCGCCGCGAAGAAACTTCGAAACAGCCCCGGCGATCCGTTCGGGTTTCAACCCTAGACGCAAGACTCTAGATTCTAGACTCATGACCCTTTTCCTACGGAACTTCGGCAACGCGCTCTAACACCTCGGCGAGAATTTTTTCCGCGCCGATCCCCTCGGCGTCGGCTTCGAGATTGAGAATCAAGCGATGGCGCAGGCTCGGCGCTACCATCACGCGGATGTCTTCGAACGAAACATTGGGCCGCCCCGCCAAAAGCGCCCGCGCCTTGGCCGCCAGGATCAGGCTTTGCAAGCCTCGCGGGCTGGAGCCGTAGAGCACGAACTTCTGCGCCGATATGGCCCCGTTACCCTTCGCTTCCCCTGCGTGCGTGCCCATCACGATCCTGACCGCGTAGTCCTTGACAACGTCCGCCAGGGGCACTTCTCGGACCCACTGTCTGATCTGCATGATGCCCGCCGCGTCCAGCACCTCGCGCGGCGGGGCGGGCGGCGCGGCGGTGGTCAGATCGGCGATGCGGCCCAGCTCCTCGCGGTTGGGATACTGGAGCAGGAGCTTGAAAAAAAACCGGTCCACCTGCGCCTCGGGCAGCGGATAGGTCCCTTCCA
>JACPFE010000121.1 GCA_016183145.1 Deltaproteobacteria bacterium
ATAAGATGGCGGCTGGGACCTTCAAGCGCGGCGTCCATTATTTTTCGCCGGCTGGGATGGGGCCGCGTTTCAAGTGGTCCGCCGTGGTTGCGTGGCTCGAACAATCGCAGGAACAGGGAAGCGAAAGCGACGACGATTCAATCCCGATGCCGCGCAGTTACCGGTTGAGAAAACCTTGCAACGGAAAAGTTAGCGTTGCCTCTTGATAGGCCGAAGCAATGAGTTTATATGAAACGTATAGTGATGGTCGGCAAAGAGCTAAGAGCAATCAGAGCGCGGTTGAGGCTTACTCAGGTAGAGCTTGCCGAACTTGTTGGCGTTTCCTCCAATACAGTCGCGCGCTGGGAGCGAGATGAAATGGCGATGAGAGAGCGGAGGGCGAGATTGATTCAAGGAATCTATGCCGCTAAGAAGAAACGTAGGAAGGGGACACGCTAGTGGCCTGCAAGGTGAAAGTGAATCGTCACGGCAATTTAGCCTTTCGCGAAAACCGAAACCTTTACCGAAACCCTGGCGGAAGCGACCGGCACCGATGGGGATGAAGTATTGGAAAACTCTAGGGAAGAGGGGAGATGGGCCCACCTGGATTTGAACCAGGGACCGACCGGTTATGAGCCGGTGGCTCTAACCAAGCTGAGCTATGGGCCCGAAGAAAATTTTGGATTTTAGATTTTCGATTTTGGATTATCGGAGGTTTCTGGTTTCATCCCGCTTTGGCAACGATTCGCTGTTCACGTCTCCATGAAACTTTTCAGACGCTTGCTCCGGCTCGGATGCCTGAGCTTGCGCAGCGCCTTGGCTTCGATTTGACGGATGCGCTCGCGGGTCACCGTGAACTTTTGCCCCACCTCTTCGAGAGTGTGATCGGACTTTTCACCGATGCCGAAGCGCATGCGCAACACCTGCTCCTCGCGCGGCGTCAACGTGGCCAAGACCTTTCTCGTCTGCTCCTGCAAATTAATGTTCACGACCGCATCGGAAGGCGTGATGATTCTCTTGTCCTCGATAAAGTCACCAAGATGACTATCTTCTTCTTCACCCACCGGGGTCTCCAACGAAATGGGCTCCTTGGCGATCTTTAGAACCTTGCGAACCTTATCGAGCGGAATTTCCATCTTGCTCGCGATCTCTTCCGGCGTGGGCTCCCGGCCGATTTCTTGGACCAAGTAACGGGAAGTGCGGATGAGCTTATTGATGGTCTCGATCATATGCACGGGAATCCGAATGGTTCTCGCCTGGTCGGCGATCGCGCGGGTGATGGCCTGGCGAATCCACCAGGTCGCATAGGTAGAGAATTTGTAGCCGCGCTGATATTCAAACTTGTCGACGGCTTTCATCAAACCGATATTCCCTTCCTGAATCAGATCGAGAAACTGCAGGCCGCGGTTGGTGTATTTTTTGGCGATACTGACAACCAGTCGGAGGTTGGCTTCGATCAACTCTTTTTTAGCCAAGTTGGCCTTGGTTTCCCCTTCGATGATCGACCACACGCGGCGCTTGATCTCCGGCGCGGGCATTTCAAGATCCTTTTCGATGACTTTGATGTCCCGCCGGGCATTCTTAATCTCTTCGGCCATCTCGAGAATCGCATCGTGACTCATGCGCAGCGAACCAATCAGCCGTTGCCAGTCCCTACGGCGACCATTCATGCCAGCCACGAGTTTGAGAATTTCCGGTCCGGCCTTGCCGGTTTTCTGTTCGAACTCGGTGACGCGCCTTTCGAGCGTCTGCATTCGATCCATCGCCCGCTTGAGACCGTCCGCGATCGCTTCGGTTTGCTTGCGGCTAAGCTGCAAGGCTTTCAGGCCGTTGATGATCTTTTCCCGCTGCTTGCCCAAACTCGACAGCATTGATTGTCGTCGATCTGCGGAGACGCGCTTTGCTTCCAAGTGTTTTTTGAGTTTGACCTGTTCGTTGAAAATGCGGCGAATCTTGCCGATCTGTTCCAGCAACCGCTTCTCATGGATTTCCTCATCCTCGAGGTATTCGCCTTCCTCATCGCCGTCTTCCTTGATGATCTCGCGGACGCGGATTTCACGCTCGGCGAGCTTCTCGCCCAGTTCGAGAACATGAGTCAGCGCTAGCGGGCTGGAGAGCACCTCGTTGATGACTTGATTTTCGCCGTCTTCGATCTTTTTGGCAATCTCGACTTCGCCCTCTCGGCTCAACAGCGACACGGTACCCATTTCGCGGAGGTACATACGCACCGGGTCACCGGTTTTGCCGACCACGTCGCCGTCGACATCGCCGTCAAGTTCCTTTTCCTCCTCCTCTTCCTCCTCGGCGAGATCGTCGCCCGCGCCGCCGAGCGTGACCCGCGCGTTGGAATCGACGACCTCGATATCCATCTCGCCGAAGATCGACATCACGTCGTCGATCTGATCCGGCGAAACCACTTCGGCTGGCAGCATGTCGTTGACGTCGTCGTAGGTCAAGTAGCCCTTCTCTTTGCCCAGGTCGATGAGCTTCTTCACCTCCTTCATGTTCTTCTTTTCCACCGGTCGCCCGGCGGAATTGGAGGCCGCTGTTTCCGGTACTATCGGATGTTTGTTTTCGACTCGAGCCTTCGGCGTTCGAGCTGGCGTTCTTTTCGTACGACGTCTTGCCATTCTAGCATCCTTTCCCGCTTTGCCTTCTCATCCTTCTGTTCTTCCGCAGCCCGGATGGCGATCCGCAGATTGCGCTCCAGCTCCCGCAGGTACTTGCGCCGCAAATGGGACAAGCAGTCAGCGGCCATCTGACCGGCTTCGGTTTCGCTCAGGGCTTCCCCTTCCAACCCCAATGCCGCCAGTTCGGAAGCGGCTTCGGGCGGGGAGTTCTGCGCGATTCGAAAGATGTCGACTATTCTTTCTTTGTGCCATTCGGCGAGAATCAAATCAACAACGGCGCGCCATTTCGGGCCCATCCATTCACGGGTCTCTCTTTGTTCAGCGACCTCTTTGACTACGGAAGAATAGCGCAGCATCAAACCGATCAGCGAACGCTCGGTGAAATCATCCCGGCCGTCGGTAGCCCTGGGCGGGACAGCGGCTGGAGGATTTCTCGCGGCCGGGTTGCCTCCCCGGGCGGCGGCCGGGCGGCGCAGCAGCTCTTCTCGAACGCCGAGGGTGTCGACGGCGCGGCGCACCAGCAGGTCGACCTCGAAGGGGTTGTTGACCTTGGCGAGCACCCGGCTGATTTCTCCAGCGGTCTGACTCTTGCCGTCCAGGGTCTTGCCGTAGCGTTGTTCCAACCAGGAGAAGTAGTAATCCGCCAACGGGGTGGCCTGTTCGAGAATTGCCTCCAAAGCCGCCTTGCCGCGGCTGCGAATGAAGGTATCCGGATCTTCCCCGTTCGGCAAAAAGGCCGCCTGGCCGAACAATCCGGCTTCGATGAAAATCTCAAAACTGCGGGCCGCCGCACTGCGGCCGGCGTCGTCGCCGTCGAACAGAGCGGTGATGTTCTTGGTGTAACGGGAAAGCACGCGAACGTGGTCCACCGTCAAAGCGGTTCCCAGCGTTGCAACCGCGTAGGTGATTCCACACTGATAGAGCGCGATGACATCCAAGTAACCCTCCACCACCACCACTCGATCGGCTTTGCGAATTCCCTCTTTGGCTTGGTAGAGACCGTAGAGGGTCGAGCCCTTGCGGAAAAGCGGCGTCTCGCTGGAATTGAGATACTTCGGCAACCCTTGGTCCAGGACCCGGCCGCCGAACCCCACGATCTTGCCGGCCGGATTGATAATAGGAAACATCAGGCGGGCAAAAAATTTCTCGTAAAACTGCCCGGGGCCGCGCTGCCCGATGAGCCCGAGACGAAGCCCGTCCTGAGAGGTCATCTTTTCCTTTTTCATTAAATCCACCAATCCGGAGCCGGACTGGGGCGCGTAGCCGAGCATAAAATTGCGCGCCGTATTGAGATCTACCCCCCGGGACTTCAAGTAATCGAGCGCTCTTTTCCCCTCGGAGTGATCGAGCAGCCATCGCTGGTAGTTGGCGGCCGCCCGTTCGTTGATGTGATAGAGCGACTCGCGTTCGCCGGCTTTTTCCGACCCGCCCCCGCGTTCGGCCCGTTCGATGACGATGCCGTAGCGCTTGGCGACGCGCTCCACGGCCTCGGGAAAAGTCAGATGATCGTACTGCATGAGAAACTGAAAGACGCTCCCACCCGCCCGACAGCCGAAGCAATGAAAAATCCCCTTCTCTTCGTTTACGGTAAACGAGGGCGTTTTTTCGGTATGAAAGGGGCAGAGCCCCATGTAGTTGCGGCCGGTTTTCTTAAGCGTCAGGACATCCGAGATGATCTCGACGATGGATGCCCGGTCGCGGACTTCGACGATCTTGTCCTGCTTGATCATGATGGTAAATCTAAAACAAGAAACCGATCTCCGATGTGCGCGCTGCCCCGCTTTGCTTGGGAAACATTTTTTCCTTGCCGGCGCGGATAATCTCTTCAGCGACCCGCGTCAGCGGCGAAGCGAGAAGCGCTCCGCTGATCTCGTCCCGCGCGCCGTGGGGAAGCCAGGATGCCGAGCCGGCAAAAAAAACCATCAGGGCCGCGAGCACCGTCCCTTTGCCTATGCCGACGGCGATGCCGCCGACGCGATTTAGGGTTTGCAGGAAAAGCAACTTCTCCGAGTGGTGGAGCAGCCAGCCGACTGCGTTAAAAAGAAAATAAACGACGAAAAATATCGCGATGTAAGCGGTTCCCTTAAGAATCAGAGGCGAGACGTTCCAAAAAGCTTCTCCGAGGACGGCCACAGTTTCATAATAACGGACGGCTATGAGCAAGCCGACCACCAGCCCGGCGATGGGCAAGACCTCGCGAAAGAGCCCCCGAAAATAGCCCCGCAACCCAAAGAGGGCGAGGGCAATAATAAGAGTCACATCAACCCAATTCACTGGACGGGACTATCTCCGCTCAGCAGGCGCCCGGCTTTAATTTCGCAGGCCACCGCGCGCGTCGCCGCAGAAGTTCGCCAGAGGCGAAGCCCTGAGCCGACAGCGACGTAGCGACGAATCGTCAACCTTGGTATAAGGCCCTTACTCTTGCTTAGCCCTGGGTTTTGTTTCCATTCTACGCCGGGGCGCAAAAAGTGCCCATCCAGGAAGAGCAGCTTCCCGCGTGGATGCTTGCCGGCTAACCCCCTAGAAGCGCTTTAACCAACTCGTTGACCCGTTTGCCGTCGGTCCGGCCACTGACCTTCGGCATCACTATTTTCATGACCCTTCCCAGGTCTTGAATTCCTTTGGCGCCTAGCTCGTTGATGCTGTCTTGAATCAGCCCGCGAACCGCTTCGTCGGTCAGAGGTTGGGGCAGATAACGCTGCAAGATCTTTAGCTCAACCTCTTCTTTCTGGGCCAGTTCTTCGCGCCCCCCTTTTCGGAATAGCTCGATGGCTTCGTTTCGCTGCTTACAGAGTGTGGAGATGGTTTTTTGAATTTCTTCCGTGCTCAATTCTCTGCGTACCTTGATTTCCTCATTATGGACCGCGGATAGGAGAAGCCTAAGCGTCGAAACCGTCACCGAGTCGCCGCTCTTCATGGCCGTTTTCACGGCTTGTTGAATCTCGGCTTTGAGTTCCATCTGGGCTTGCGTCCAACCTGTTCTCGATCACTGTCTGGACTGCCATCAATAAGAATGCCGCACGCGTCTCAGCGCCCTTTTCTTGGCGGCGATGGCTTTTTTCTTTCTCTTCACGCTCGGTTTTTCGTAGTGTTCCCGTTTGCGCAGCTCGGCAAGTATCCCTGCTTTCTCACATAGTTTTTTGAAGCGTCGAATGGCGCTCTCGATGGATTCGTTCTCTCGGACTCGAACTCCGGTCATAAACTTACGTCACCCCCAATCCCAGCGGACCGCTTTTGAGAGAGAATGATTTTAACCGATTTATGGGGCAAGTCAAGCAATTCACTTGTAAAATGGAATGGTTGGACGCATTCCTAGGGCAATCGGGAGCAGTTGCGGACAGCGCCGACACTCGCGCAGGTGAGGCGTCGTTTGTCCGCAACAAATAAACCGCAAGCTCCCGGATCCAACATCCGCGCCGCAGGCCACGCCTTAAGGAAGCATCGACGGCTCGATTTGAATCCGGCTCTGACGAATAAGAATTGTCACGCGAGAAAGCCTCAGAAGGATTTCCACTTGAGCTTCCAGAATTTTTCCGGAAAATCGGAGACGATGCCTTGCACTCCCCAGGACATTAACTTTTCCATTTCGCGCACCTCGTTCACCGTCCACACATAAACGTCCAGCCCCTGTTCCCAGGCTCTTTCCAGAAACTCTCGGCTGGCGAGATCTTTGTGGATGTGAACCGACCCTGCGGCCAGCTCTTGGGCCGCTTCCAACGGATCTGCCTTTGTTGCCGCGTCAAAAATGACGCCGATGCGCGCCTCCGGCGCCAGCTCCCTGACCCGGCTCAAACACCGATAATCGAACGATGAGAAGATCGTCCGTTCCAAATAATCATAGCGGCTGACGATGAACAAGAGTTTGATCTCTATGCCCGGCGGGCTGTCAGGAAAATGCTTGATGTCCAGACAGAGGTCGGCTCTGCCGCCGATGATCTCGAGAGCTTCCTCGATCGTCAAGATCCGCTCTCCCTTATAGGATTTCTTACGCCACTGTCCCACGTCAAGTTTCTTGAGCTGATCGAGAGTCTTATCCTTGAGCCTGCCGCGCGCGCCGGCGGTGCGGCCGAGCCGCTCATCATGGAAAACCACCACGTGACCGTCTTGGCTGAGCTGGCAATCCAGCTCGATCGTGTCGGCGCGCGCTTCAATGGCCTTTTCGAAGGCAAGACCGGTGTTTTCCGGAAAATTCCCGGAGGCACCCCTGTGAGCTATTTTGATGAAGGTGGCCATAGGCGGCTGGTCAATCATGGATGCCGAGTGAACGGCATCGAAGACTGACGGATCGGTTCAGTGCGGCTCCTGTACCGGAGTCAGGTGGAGGAAAAATTCTTTGTTGCCCTTGGGGCCCATTAGCGGCGACTCCACAACCCCACGCGCCGCATAACCGAGTCGGGCCGCCGATTCTTTGATCTCTTCGATCACCCGTAAGTGCTCAGCCGGGGAACTGACCACGCCGCCCTTGCCTACTTTGCCTCTACCAACTTCAAACTGGGGCTTGATCAGCGCGATAATTTCCCCGCCAGGAACCAATAGTTTTTTCACCGCCGGCAGGACAAGCTTCAGTGAAATAAAAGACACATCGATGGTCGCCAGCTCGGCAGGACGCGGCAGCGAGGAAACTTCCAGATAGCGAATGTTGGTTTTTTCGTAAACTCTAACTCGCGGGTCGTTTCTCAACTGCCAATCGAGCTGGCCGTAGCCGACGTCGACCGCGAATACCTCGCGCGCGCCATGAGCGAGCAGGCAATCGGTAAATCCACCGGTGGATGCGCCGACGTCGAGTGCGGTACGACCTGTAACGGCGATTTGAAACTCTTCCAGTGCTTTTTCAAGTTTGCTTCCGCCACGGCTCGCGTAGGGCAAGGGCGTTGATCTAACTCGAATAACGGCTCGTTCGTCGACGAGACTTCCGGCCTTGGTCACGGGTCGGTCATCGACCAGAACATCGCCCGCTAGGATCATACCGTGGCTTTGCCCGCGGCTACCGACCAAACCCCGCTCGACCAACAGCTTGTCTAAGCGCTCCCTCTTTCCCATCCCTCCCGGCTTCTCTTCCTTCCGAGCCTGACCATTTGGAGCGCGGCCTGAGTAATCGCCTCTTGGTCAAAGCCGCAGAGTTTACGCAGTTCGTCTTGAGTGCCGTGCGGTATAAACCGATCCGGCACACCCAAGCGACGCACGCGCACATCGCTGATTCCTTCCTCGGCGAGACATTCTAACACCGCGCTGCCGAAGCCGCCCGCAATCGCGTGGTCTTCAACCGTGATGAGCGCGGGCACCCGTTTGACGACGTCGCGCAAGAGATCGCGGTCCAAAGGCTTGACGAAGCGGGCGTTGACCACCGTCGCATCGATCCCCAAGGGAGCGAGATCCTCGGCGGCCCGCAACGCCGGCAACACCGCGTGGCCGATGGCGAAGAGGGCGATGTCCTTGCCACTCCGTAGAAGCTCTGCTTTGCCGATCTCAAGATTTCGCAGCTCGCGATCCATCTCGACGCCGCATCCGTCGCCCCGAGGATAGCGCAAAGAGATCGGTCCGGGATGGTCGACGGCTGTCTTGAGCATGTGTTGCAGCTCGTTCTCGTCTTTGGGCGCCATGATGACGAGATTCGGAATCGAGCGCATGTAGGCAAAATCGAAAACGCCATGGTGGGTCGGACCATCGGCGCCCACCAGTCCGCCGCGGTCCAGAGCGAAAACCACGTGGAGATTTTGCAAGCAGACATCGTGCAGAATCTGGTCGTAGCCGCGCTGCAAAAAGGTCGAATAGATCGCCACCACCGGAATCCAACCCTCGGTGGCCATCCCGGCGGCGAAGGTCACCGCGTGCTGCTCGGCGATGCCCACATCATAGGAACGTCCCGGAATTTCCTTCGACAGTTTATCGATGCCGGTGCCGCTGCCCATGGCGGCGGTAATACCGACCACTTTCGGATTCGCCTTGGCGATTTTGATCAGCGCCTGAGCGAAAATATCGGTATAGCTCGCCACCAGACCTTTAGGTTTCTTCGGCTTGCCAGTCAGCACATGAAACGGCGTAACGCCGTGATACTTCACCGGGTCTTGCTCCGCGAACTGGTAGCCTTTGCCCTTTTTCGTCATCACGTGGACTAACGTCGGCCCCTCCACATGCTTGATGTTTTCCAACGTCGTCACCATCTCGCCGATGTCATGTCCGTCGATGGGACCGACGTACTGAAAACCGAGACTTTCGAAGAGAAAGCCGGGCGTCACCAAGCCCAGGAAGGAATCCTTCAGCTTGCGCGCCGCATGCTTTAGGTCTTCGCCCCGCGGCAAACTGGAAAGGAGATGCGAAATTCTCCTTTGCATGCGCACGCCGAAATCCGTCGTAAACTGTTTGCTCAAGAACGATGAGACCGCGCCCACGCGCGGATCGATGAAATGCTCGTTGTCGTTCAAGATGACGATCAGTTCCTTGTCCAGATGGCCCGCCTGATTGAGCCCTTCGAACGTCAGGCCGGCGCTCAAGCCGCCGTCGCTGATGACCGCGACGACTTTGCGCGGCGATTTTTCCAGCGCGTTTGCCACGACCATGCCCAGCGCGGCGGAGATGGAAGTGCCGGCGTGTCCCGCGCCGAAGACATCGTACTCGCTCTCTTCGCGGCTCAAAAAGCCGCTCAGGCCGCCGCATTGGCGTATCGTCGCGAGCCGGCTACGCCGGCCGCAAATGAGCTTATGAGCGTAAGCCTGGTGGCCGGTATCCCACACGATCCGATCTTCCGGAGTATTGAATACGTAATGGAGCGCCAGCGTGAGTTCGACCGCTCCGAGCGTCGAAGCCAAATGGCCGCCCGTTTCCGAAACCACCGAAATGACCTCTTCGCGGATCTCCTGGGCGAGTTGGGGCAGGTCCGCCACCGCCAGCCGGCGAACGTCCCTAGGATATTCGATGCCATCAAGTAGTTTTGCCTTGCTCAAGGGTGCTTCTCCTCAATCTTGGAACTCAATTCCTCCGACAGAGCCCTTCCCACCACTTGCGTGGCGATGGCGCGAAGCGGCTCCGCGCCGGAACCGAAACAGGTCAATTGATTCACGGCTTCTTGCAACAACTCCGCAAGCCGCTCCTTCGCCTGGGCCACTCCGACGATGGATGGGTAAGTGGCCTTCCTACGCTCCTTGCGCCCGGACTCGGCGCGCGACTCCAGCTCTTCTCCCTGGTGGTCCATGACATCGTCGGCGATCTGAAAAGCCAGCCCGAGATATTCTCCGTAGCGGGAGATTTGCCGCAGCTCGGCGCCCTTGGCGCCGGCGACCCGCGCGCCGACGCGCACGGACGCATGAATCAGAGCGCCGGTCTTGCGCACGTGAACAAATTCCACCGCGGCGAGATCAACCTCCCGCTCTTCCGCCTCCAGATCGGCGGCCTGACCGCCCACGAGCCCCGCCACGCCGACCGCGCAACCGATCTCGTGAATAAGCTCGGAGAGCAAATCCGGCGCCAGCGCTTTCCTAACCTCCGCAGCCGACAACAAGCAAAATGCTTCGGTCAACAGACCGTCGCCCGCGAGCAACGCCATGCCTTCGCCGAACACCTTGTGCGCCGCCGGCGCGCCGCGGCGCAGATCGTCGTCGTCCAACGCCGGCAAATCGTCATGGATCAGAGAATAAGCGTGAATCATTTCAATGGCGCAGGCAAACGGCAGCAAGTCTTCTTGTTTGCCGCCGAACAGTTCGCTGGCGGCAAGAGTCAAAATGGGCCGGATGCGCTTGCCGCCGGGAAAAAGCCCATAGCGCATGGCGCGCCACACGGTATGGTTGTGCCCCGGCTGCGCGCCGATATAACGGTCGAGCGCGCGGTCGATGGCCGCTCGCCGACTGGCCAAATATTCACTGAGATCGAACGTCGTCACGATTAGGTCGCAGCATCCTCGGGTTACTTTCGTCAATTTATCACTGACCCGCCTTGTTCTTCAATCTCAGCGGAAAGTATTCGGTTGAACATTTCAGGAACCCGACCAGGCCATCGCTTGACCCGCCGTGATTTCCGAGTTCGCCGCCGAGTGGAGCCCCACGGGCAAGCCCGTGGTATCTTCCAGACCTCTGGTGACGGTCGGTCGGTATTGTCCGCCCAACGGATAGCGCAGTCAACGATGAGCGACCCGCGCCTGCACGGTCGGATAGAGCGGCTCACCGCCGAAAGTCTGCTCGACGGCGCCCAATATTTCGGGGAGTTGATCGCTTCGTGCCTGACCAAATAGAGCCGTCGCCTCGCCACGCGATGCAAGCGATTCGCGCAAACGAGCGATGGCTCCGCGCGCCGTCTCCAGCGATAGATCGAACGTGGGCTTGAGCGGACGGGCCGGTTTTTCCGCCAGCCGTTTTTCGTCATATTCGAGCAGCCACTTCCAAGTGCGTGTGTATTGCTGCACGACTTCCAGCACGGCCCGTCCCTCGTCGGTCACGAGCGCGTGTTGGGTCAGTGTCCGAGCGAGCAAACCCACCGCCTGCTCTATCTCACCCAGCCCCTTCTCGCGGAGCCGCTTTTCATTGAGCGTGTAGCCGCGGAGCAAGTGGTCTTTTAGTGTCCGAGTTGCCCAGATTCGGAACTGGGTACCCCGCTTCGACTTCACGCGGTAGCCCACGGAGATGACGACGTCAAGGTTGTAGTGCTCAACCTGGTAGATTTTGCCATCCTCGGCAGTATGGGCAAATTTTGCACGTACTGACTTGGCCTTTAGC
>JACPFE010000078.1 GCA_016183145.1 Deltaproteobacteria bacterium
AATTCCGTTTGCGGGATACTGGCTTTGACGTGTTTCTCAAATAACGCCTTGAGCATCTCAAAGTTTTGGCGGCGTTGGAGTAGGAAGGAGGCTTGCACCGCTTGGTTCCAGGAACAACCGGCATCTTTCAATGAGCCTTCGATGCGCGGCAAGATATCGGCCATCTGTTCTTCGAGTGTCGGCAATACCGCGGTCACCCCGGAAAGCACCACAACCGAATCGTAAATGAGGTAACGGAGAGGCGTGATCGGCGGATTGTATTCTTTGAGCACCTTTTGTAGATCGGGACGTGAGGGGCGCATGGCCAGTAGGTCAATGGCTACCCGCGCGCCGGAATCAAAATGAGTCGGCGATATGAAGCTTGAACTGGCGGACCGTGCTTTGCCGCAAAGAATTTTGACCCGCTCGGTGCTGCCGAGATCGCGGCTTTCCCGGTCTCTGCCCCAAAGCCGCGTGCGCACCGTGTCGTCGAGTGACAATCCATGACCGCGAAGTTCTTGATCGAAGCGTTGGAATAGCGCCTGGGCCTCCTCGGTCGCGGTGGCGGCCGGTTTGGCTTCGCCGGTCAACTCAATGAATTCTCTTCCCAGCCAGGAGAACAATCGTTTGCGCATGATTCGCCCCTTTAGACGGCAGATTTTCGCAACGGGGTGATCTTATATCAGCGCCTACGAGGGATCAACGCAGGCTTCGGCTTGAAACTCATTTGAAGCTCAGTCGAATAAGCCGGTCGTCATCGTCGGTTGGATTGCCACGCCCATCGCGATTGCTGGTCAGCAAGTAAAGGTTTCCATCCGGTCCTTCGACCACGTCCCGCAGTCGGCCAAAGCGCCGATAGAAGTGCCGTTCCAATTGAACCGCTTTTCGCGGATCGTTGGGATCGAGCTGCACGCGGTAGAGTGTCTGTCCGCGCAGTCCGGTAAAAAGCAAAGAGCCCGCCCATGGACCGCGGGTGGCAAAGCTCGCGCCTGCCGGCGCCCAGGTTTCGCTCGTGCCGGCGTGAATGACCGGCGAGACCATGCCTTCGCGTGATTCATCGCCGCGCACTTCAGGCCAGCCGTAATTTTTTCCCGGCTCGATAAGATTCACTTCGTCGCGGCAGCAGCCTTGAAACCCGCTGGGGCCATGTTCGGTTGCGTACAGTCGTCCGGTCTTGGGTTGCCAGGCCAGTCCTTGCGGATTTCGATGACCGTAGGAATAGACATAGGAATTCGGGAAGGGATTATCCTTAGGTACGGAACCATCCGGATTGAGCCGCAGAATTTTGCCGTTGAGCGAAGCGAGGTTCTGCGCCAGCCGGCTTTCCTGGGCGTCTCCCATGCTCCAGTAAAGTTTGCCGTCGGGGCCGAATTTCACCCTCCCACCATCGTGATTGTTCGCGGCAGCGATATTATCGATGAGCACTTTGTCCAGTTGGCCTTTTCCGGTTTTTGGATCCTCGCGCGAACGCACGAGACGATTTTGCATTTTGCCCGAGGCGTTTCGATAGGTGTAAGCGACGTAAACGAAAAAGTTTTGCGCGAATCGTGGATCCAGCGCCAGGCCGAGCAATCCGGCTTCGCCGGATGCTGCAACGTCTAGCGTCATCCATGGATCAGGCCGCAGCTGGCCGCGTTCTAGGACGCGGATGCGGCCACCTCGTTCCGTGATGAAGATCCGGCCGTCAGGGGCGAAATCGATGGCCCAGGGAGTGTTGAGTCCTTTGATCAGTACGTCGCTGGAGAAATCAGGAGCCGGCGCGGCGATTTGAGATGAAACCGGAAAACAGGCGAAAAACAGGGCAATGGCAAGTAAGCCGAAAAGATTTTTCTGCCGGAAGGTGTTGCTGGCTGAGACATGTGGGTTGGACGCTGCCATGGCCTCATACGGTCTCGCTCAGGTCTGGTGGAGCCCCACGGGTAAGCCCGCGGCACCTTCCAGTGCGCCCGTGGGGCGGAATCCTGAGCAAGAGCCCCGGCCGAGGCCGGGGCGGCTCGAGTCGAAGGGTCGCAATGCTCTCTTGGCAGTTCCCCTCGCAGGCTTTATTGGGGAGGGCAGCATGCGGTTCTCGTCGCTCTGGGCGGTGTGGTGAGGTCGGTTTCCCAGACTCCGGCAAGGTCGGGCGAATAAGGATAGCGAATGCCGTTCTCTTCGAGAATTTTACCGGTCGCCTCGATGAGCTCCTGCCGATTGAAGACCATAGTCTCACTCGTCAATGCACCGGATTTAGCGAATTTGAAAGTGATCTGGCCGTCCCGGTTGTCACGTAAGATCTCTACCAGATGGCGCAGATTTTTGACCGGTATGGAATTGACTTCGCTCAGGACGGCGCGGTTGGGATCGTCGTAACCGTTGGTCATGCGATGGGGAAACATTGGCGAGGCGACGACCACCAGTTCTTCCCCGGGGAAAGCTGGCTTATCGTAGCGGCGTGTAACCAGCGGGCTTGGCCGTTGCCCGAGCGCCGCCGGCCGTTGATTGCCGAGCCGTTCGAGATAGTCTTGGGAGGTTGCCGAGAACACCAAAGGCCCTAAAATAAAATACTTGGGATGGTTAGCCATCAGATAAGGTATGACCAACTCGCGCTGCGTTAACACGGGCAGGTCGACATGAATGACCTTGCCGTCGCGAAAGACCGTGAGCGGCAGCCGCCGGTTCCTAGTGCTGTTCTGCACCAGGTAAGAAGCCGAGAGGCGTAGGTCGTAGCGAACCGCGACCTTGCCGTCGCTGTCGATGGGCGTGTCGCCGATTTGGGTGATGACGTCCCACTCCATCAACGGATAGTCCGGATCGGGACGATAGGGTTCGGTGACCATGACACCGTTCGTGCCGTCGGGCAGGCGAAGCTTTTTCCGTAATGCTTCGTTCTCCACGGTCTGGATAACGTCGAGCATTTGCGGCTTGCCATCGTAAACGCCGTCCGTGACGTCGGTGAGAAACAACCGGATTTCTTCGACGGGGATCAGATAGCCGATGTTCTGGGCATTTTGAATCAGGCTGAAGACTAGACCGACGAGCTTGCCGTCGGTAACCGCGGGACCGCCGCTGTTGCCGAAGTTGAGCGCGGCATCGACCTGGATTCGTAACCCGCTGCCCTGATAAT
>JACPFE010000723.1 GCA_016183145.1 Deltaproteobacteria bacterium
AGCGGCGCTACGATCGGCAAAGAAATCGAGAAAAGGGGAATCCCCGTAGTGCTCATCACCTGCCTCGCCAACGTGGCGGCGCAGGTGGGGATAGGCAGGATCATGGGCGGGAGCAAGTTTCATTATCCGGTGGGACAGCCGCAGCTGCCGCCGGAAGAAGAGCTTCGCTGGCGCGTCGGCCTTATGGAGAAAGGCCTCACGGCGCTCGAAACACCGGTGCAGGAACCCAAGATATTTTAGAAACCGAGTGATTTCTCTCTAGCTCAATGTGCGTTTTAGTCCCCTCGTTACTCCTTCATCCTTCCTCCCCCATCCTTTGTTCTTATTTGCTATCCCACCGCCTGGTAGGCGAAGCGTTTCATCTTCTGCGTGTTCTTGCCCTCGATGCGGATGAGCCCGGTTGTCGTGACGCGCTTGGGGGAGTGCACGTTGCCTTCGTTGTAAACATGCGCCATCCCGGGCTTGAGCGTGTAGACCCGCGCGCGCCGGACTTTTCCCGGATTGCTCTCACTCGCAGGATCAAGCACTTCCCAGTCGCTCATCTCGGTTTCGCCGATCGCCTGGCCATAGATCGCCCAGGAACTCCCGTGATCGTGCGGGTTCGCCTCTTTGGCGCCCCGGCTCAGGTGCGCGCAGATGCAGAAGCCCAGCTCCGGATCTTCGTAGAGCACCTGGCGGTCCGGCGTGTTGTCGTTGACATAGCTGCCAACGAATTTTTCGTCCTTGAGCGCCTCGCGCACCAGATCGACAACTTTTCCCCGTCCCGCGGCGCTGGGATCGGCTTTGATAAGCCGGCGGCACTCCGCGGCAAACGACTCCAGCGTAAAACCCATGATCGACCCTCCTCTTCCGACGAATTTGAGCTTCCTTATAACTAAACGTCGCAACCGCCGTCAACCTCCGAGGAATTGACCAAGTCGTTCGTTGATGGGAGCGACGATCGCCGACAATCCTTTTAACGGTGGCGTTTGGCGTGCACGCTACATTAGTCCGGTATCCAGCAGCGAGAAGATAATTTCCTTCAAAGACGGATCGATGGTATCGAGCCGGTTGACCGGCGGTCCGCCATTTAAGGACTCCACGATCTCCGGCAGATCCTCCGGTTTGACACCCGCATACCAAACCCTTTGGGGGTGGATCACGATATTGGGGCCCTGATCGCATCCGCCGAAGCAGGTGTAAGATTTCACTTCTACGTCCAAAGAATGGGTGGTTACTTTGCCGGTCAGTTCATTCATGAGCTGCTCGGAGCCGCGAATCTTGCAGTCGACGTTTAGACAAACGAAGCAGTTTTGTTTCATTGGAGAGCGTTCCTTTATGTCGGCTACATTAACGCGATTGATAGCGGCCATTCAATAGACCGGCTTGGATATTTCGGTGTCCTTCCCCATTTGGAATAAAAAGCTGCGCCGCGTTGACACGCAGATATGCGTCACATAGTGTCGCCGAGAGCGAACTTGTAAGGTAGCGATTCCACATGATTGAAACCGGTTCCGGAATCGGCCCCGCCATTCGGGACTTGCCCAAGTCTCTGACCCTTTCGGCCCTAACCTACGGAGTGACCGCGTGGCTGTTCGCGGTGACCGGCCCTTTTCTTATCTACGTCAATGCGGCGAGACAAGGAAATCTCTCCGCCCTGGAGCTCAACTCGTGGATCTTCGGCGGGTACTTTATCTGCGGCCTGCTGAGCGTCGCTCTGAGCCTGTATTATCGCCTGCCCCTTTTGGCGGCGATTACCATACCGGGAGGCGTCTTGGTCGCGGCGGCGTTGACTCATTTGAGCTTTGCAGAAATCATCGGCGCCTATCTGGTGACCGGAGTGCTGATCACGGCCCTCGGTGTCACCGGCGCCGTCAAGCGAGGAATGGAGTGGCTGCCGATGCCGATCACCATGGCGATGGTGGCGGGGATACTGCTGCAATTCGGCATGGGCATCATCACTTCGCTGCAACAGACCCCGCTCGTCTCGGGCGTGACTTTGACCGCCTATCTTTTGGTCTCACTGGTGAGACCCCTGGCTAGAAGATTTCCGCCGGTCCTCGGTGCGATCATCGTCGGGCTAATGGCCGCTGCCGCGCTCGGACAAGCGAACTGGCGGCTCCTGACTTTCGGCATCGCGGAGTTTAAATTTTTCACGCCGCAATTTACCTGGCCCGCCGCCGTGGAACTGGTTATACCCCTCGCATTGACGGTGATCGCCGTGCAAAACGCCCAGGGCATCGCGATTTTGCAGAACATGGGTTACCGCCCGCCGTTGGGCGCGGTGACGATTACCAGCGGCGTCGGCTCGATTCTCGTGGCCCCGTTCGGCAGCCAATCGGTGTGTCTGGCGGGACCGATGACCGGCATCGTCACCAATCCGAGCGTCGGTCCGAAAGAGTGCCGCTATGCCGCCGCCTTGGTCACGGGTATTCTTTGGATGGTTTTTGGGCTGTTCTCGCCCATGGCCACGGCGCTGAGCCGGATCCTTCCCACGTCGTTAGTCGATCTGCTCGCCGGCCTCGCGCTGCTGGAGGTTCTCGGAAGCTGCTTCGCTGCGGCGTTCGGTGAAAAATTTCGCTTGGGCGCGCTCTTCACATTTCTTATCACCATCTCAGGGATGAGGCTGCTCAACATCGGTGCGCCGTTCTGGGGACTGGTCGGCGGGACCTTTGTCTCTGCGCTGCTGGAGCGGCAGGACTTCAGAAATCGACGATCAAACCGCTAGGACCGGTTCTTCGAGAGCGAGACTCGTGATCGATCCTTGGCGTTTGAGGACGATTGAGCGGGCGGCCGATGGGCGAGATGATCTCGTTCGGCGGAAATGCGAATACCGGAGAGTCTGAATGCCGAACCCTAGGGCGACGAGCGGGGCGAACGGTCCGGCACCACGTTGGTCACCGCCGGGGATTTTTCCAATATTTGCAGCGCGTCCAATCCGACCCGGAGGGCGATGCCGGGTATGCGTTGGTAAAGCCGCATGACCCTGAACTGTGTCCCGCTCAGCTCCTTTAATACGTAGCTTTGGGCGGCCAGGATCGATTTTCTTTGCAACGCCAGGAGTTCCTCGTTCAACTGATCTTCGCGCTGCCACGGTGTCCGCAATCCCGCCAATACCAGAACGGTGCCGGCGGTCGCCGCGCGCTTGAAGAGTTGCGGCGGCACCTTCTCCGACGAGGCCGGCTCCGACTCCACCGCCGGACGGTCGAGCAGGACATTCGTCACCTTTTCCGAGCGCGCCAGCTCCGCCAGGACATCCGCCCCGACCTCCAGAGCGATTCCCGGGACCTGCTCATACCGGCGCAGGACTTTGTATTGTCTTCCCTTAAGCTCGCTCAGCAAGTCTTTCTGAATCGAAGCGATGGCGTCGCGCTGCGCGCGCACTTCGTCTTCGCTCAAACGGGATTCCATTTGCCACGGCACCTTTAAACCGACCAGCACCAAAACCGTTCCGTGGGCGGACGCTTCGTCGATCACTTCGCGGGGAATTTTCCCGCCTGTTTGCGCAAGCGCCGCCGCGCCGGCAATGGATAGCATTCCAGCAAGACAACCCGCCCTTAACAAATTCTTCGAGCCGAATATTATCTTCATGACTGGCGCTCCATCCGATTGGCTTAACCGTCGAGTTAGAGGGGTGAGAAGCGAAGCTGTACCGGCCCAGGCAAATATCCTATACCCATTCGGCGATCGAAGTCCAGAATTTTGTGGATGCTACGACAATCACCACTGCTTTAGATTAACATCGACGCGCCTGCTCGGAAGGGAACGATGGATTATCGGGTTTTGAATTTCCCAACACGTGATCATTCCGCTACTCCCTCACTCCATTCTTCCTAAAACCCCCTGAGACTCACGCCCAGCCCTTCCCCCTCCGGCACGCTGATCGCGCCCTTTTCCACCGTCAGTCCGAAGAACGGATCGCCGGTGATGACTTCGAATTCGCCCAACTCGCACAGCGGCGCGATGCCCGGCGTGCTGGCGGCGAGATGCACCGCCGCCGCGTCGCCCACCATGCTGCCCGCGGTGTTCGAAAGCGCGCAGCGGATGCCGTTAAGCTCGCACAGCTCGGCGATTCTCCGGACCTCGCCGATTCCGCCGATCTTTTGAATGCCGGTGTTGATCCCGTCCACCATGCGATTTTTGACGAGCATCTGGGCGTCCGCCACGGTGCGCACGGACTGATCGGCTTCGATTTTGACGGGTGAATGCTTTTTGACCTCCCAGAGTGCGTCGAACTGATCACGCGGCACCGGCTGCTCGAAGATTTCCACGCCGTGATCGGCCAATCCCCTGGCGAGGCGGATCGCCGTCTTGGCGTCGTAAGATTCGTTGGCATCGACCTTGATAAACACGCCGTCGCCGACCGCGTTGCGCACGGCAGCGACGCGGGGCAAATCCTCGGCCAGCTTGCCGCTCATCTTGAGCTTGAGCGCCAGCCCATCGCTAGCGAGCCGCTTGGCTTCCTCCGCCATCGCATCGGGCGCGCCTACGCTCACCATCTTGATAACCTTGATCTCGCCGCGGTAGCGCCCGCCGAGCATTAAATTCAGAGGCACATGCGCGCTCCGCGCAAGCGCATCGTATAAGGCGATCTCCAACGCAGCCTTAGCCCTAGGGTTGCCGGTCAGCGTATGATCCATATCGGCGCGAATGCGCGCCAGCTCTTCGAGTTCCCGGCCGACGACTTTCGGTTTCAACACCGCTTCGATGACGTGCCGCGCCGTTTCCGGCGTCTCGCCGGTGCGCGGAAAGAGATCCGAATAGCCGTAGCCTTCGACGCCGGCGTCCGTAACGGCTTTGACGAGCAGGCCGCGGGCCACGGTGAAATTATTCGTCGCCGTCACCAGCGGCTTGGTGTAGGGCATTTCAAGCGCGCGGGTTTCGATTTCTGCGATTTTCATCGGACAGTCACCTCGAATTCCATCGCTTTAAACCTTGCATGATGGATAGCATAACTGATTGCAAGGCCGCCAGCCCATGTGTTAGCGCTATGGCTCGGGTCATGCAATGAAAGTCCTTTTCATCCAACCTCCGGTTCAGGACTTCTACGATACCGACGTGCGCCTCCAGCCGATCGGGCTAGCGTATCTCAAAGCCGCCGTGTCGAAACATTTGCCCGACGTCGAAGCCATCATCAAAGATTATCACGGCGGCTTCGGCCGGCGGACGGTGGCGATACCGAAGGAACTTGCGTACCTCACCGAATTTTATCCCGTGGCGGACAAATCGCCTTTCTCGACGTTTCACCAATACTACCACTTCGGAAAGTCGTTTGACGAGATCGAAGCGGAGATAGCCGAGCTTAAACCCGATGTGGTGGGGATCTCATCGCTCTTTACACCTTACTATCGCGAAGCCCTCGAAGTGGCCGCGCGGGTAAAGAAGCGGACCGACGCCATCGTCGTCATAGGCGGCTCCCATGCTTCCGCCGTGCCGGAGTCGCTGCTGGCATCACCGAATGTCGATTACGTAATCCGTGGCGAGGGTGAGCGGGCTTTCGTCGAATTCCTGAGGCATCTGAAGGGCGAGCGGCCAATCGACCGCGTACCGAATCTCGCTTACAAGAGCGGCGGCGAAATCATTTTCAATCCGATAGGCGACAACTTTCCCATTGACGAGTTGCCATTTCCCGATTTAAGCGATCTGCGCTCATCAAATTATGAACTCGCCGGCAAGCCGATGACCTTCATGATCACTTCGCGCAGTTGCCCGCACAAGTGCTCTTTCTGCTCCGTGGATAAGACCTTCGGCAGCGATTACCGCCGCCGCTCGCCGGAAAATATGCTCGAAGAAATCGAGCTGCGCTACCAGCAGGGCTACCGCGTCATCGACTTTGAAGACGACAATCTCACCTACTACAAGAGGGCGTTCAAGGAACTCTGCCGCCGGCTGATCGCGCGCTTTCCCAAGCGCGAGATGGAATTCGTCGCGATGAACGGCATTAGCTACTTGAGCCTTGACGACGAGCTGTTGGAGTTAATGTATGAAGCCGGATTTTCGCACTTGAACCTTGCGCTGGTCAGCTCCGACAAGACCGTGCGCGAGACCACCAAGCGGCCGCACACCCTCGAAGCGTATCTCAGGGTCGTGCGCAAGGCGCATCAGCTCGGCTTCAAGATCATCTCCTATCAGATTCTCGGCCTGCCCAATGAGAGTCTCGACAGCATGATCCAGACACTCGCCTTCAACGCGCGCTTGCCCGTGCTCCTCGGCGCCTCGCCGTTTTACCGCACGCCCGCAGCGCCCATCGCCCGCAGCTTGATTCTGACGGAACAGGATTATGTGAAGGCGCGCCTCACGGCGTTAGCGATTGAAACTGTCAATTTTAGCCGGGACGACATTTACACGTTGTTCGTAACAACACGCATCATTAATTTCCTCAAAGGGCTGCCCCTCACCCAAACCGCCGGCCTCGATAGTCTCTGCGATCATCAATGGACCGACCGACGGACGGGCTTGGGCATGAATCTGCTTAAACTGCTGCGCGAAACGGGGCACCTGAATTTTTGGACTCACGAAGGTTTGCGCGAAAATAAACGCTTCAGGCCGGAACTTCTCTTCCGCGTGCTTGCCCAGACCGGAGAGATCGGTTGTCTAAACGGCCAACGGATCATCGTCGATGGAAATGTGAACGTTCCGGCCGAGAATCTACCCACCGATGAGCGCTGGAGCCGTTTAGGCGAGGGCTTTGGGCTTTAACTGCGGACTCGGTTATCGCACCGCGGAGGGGTTGAGGGCGCCGAGAAAAATTTCGAAATTCGAATTTCGAAATTCGAATTTTCTTTGTGAACTCTGTGTCTCCGTGTGAATATGCCTTCACAGGAGACCCAGAATCGCCCTTGAAGGAGGGTTGCCGCTTACGGATGCTCCATGCCGATGGAAAACATCCGCTCCAAGTCGTGGCGCGAGTAGACGCGGAAGGCGATGAGGGTTTCGGAAGAAGTAATGCCGGGAACGGCGCGAATGCGCTCGGTAACAACCTTTGCCAGCTCATCGTTGTCCTTCACCCTGACGATGGCCGCCAGATCGTAGCGGCCCGCGACCGAATAGACTTCGGTGACGCCTTCGGCATCGGCGATGGTTTCCGCCACTTTGTTGGTTTTGTCCCGTTCGGTGGTTAACAGTACGATGGCCGACAGCATAAATCCTCCCCGCTATTGGATCGCGAATGCCCCTAATGTAAAGAACACTAGTCGACCGGAAACCGAAGGTCAACTTGCCGCGGCGAGCCGCCCGCAAGCGATGCTCCGCCCCAATCTGGTTCTACGGAAACGGGAAACTCGAAATTTTCTTAGCCCCAAACTTTCGCTGCCGTCTCCAGCATCACGTCCAGTTTTCTGAACTGCTCGTCCTCGGTGAGGAGGTTGCCGCCGATGCTTGAAGCGAAGCCGCACTGGGGACTGATGGCGAGCTGTTCGATGGGAAGATGGCGAGCGGCCTCGTCGATGCGCCGCCGGAGCTCATCGACGCTCTCCACTCGGCCTACCTTCGTGGTAATCAGACCCAAGACGGCGATCTTGTCTTTGGGCACAAACCGCAGCGCCTCGAAGCTCCCTGCCCGTTCCGTGTCGTACTCCAGCAGCAAGCGTTGGTGATCGAGGCTGTTGAATAACTTTTCCGCGATGGCATCGTAAGTGCCCTCCCGGTGCCACATGCTCTGCCGGTTGCCGCGGCAGATGTGAATACCGAAGGTCACTCCCGGCAACCCCGCGATGATCTCATTATCGGCTTTGATCGAACGCGCCATGTTCGCCGTCGGTTCCTCGCCGCGCGCGCGCATCGCTGCCAACGAATCCGGATCGACGTACGCAGTGTATCCTGGGCCGTCGATGCCGACGTAGCGGCAGCCGGCCTCGACCAGTTGAGCGATCATCCGGCGCTCCACCGCAACCACGTCCGCCAGGAATTCATCGATGGTCGAATAAATCGATTTTGAATTTTCACTGTCGAAGCACTGGGTGATCCTGTCCGCGCTGATCAGCGTCACCTTGACGGTTCGATCCGTGAGCGCTTGCGCAAATCGGAAGTCGTCAAGCAAACCGTTGCGCAGGAGCTGCAATTTTGCCGTCACGCGCTTGCGATTGAGCAAGATCGGATCCTGCCCTTTATGCGAAGTGGCTTCATTCGTATCCTTGCGCGCCAGGATTTGGTGATAAGTTTTAACGCCGGTTTGCCATTCTTCGACCCCCGCCACGACTGAGAAACTCTCCATGAAGCTCGTCCGGCGAAATTCCCCGTCGACCACCACCGGCAGATGATGCGCTTCCTGCTTCGCGATCACATCGCGGATGGCATCATCCTGCGCTTTGCGCAACTCCTCTTCCTTGATAGCGCCGGCGCTATACCGCGCGAAGGCCTCCTTCAAAGTCTGAGGCCGGAGCAGGCTCCCGACCTGGTCGACACGCAACGTTTTTAGATCCGGCGGCGATGAAGCTGCCATTGTTTCTCTCTCCTTGTCTCTCATTCTCTTTGCAATGGTGCTTCCGGCTTTAGTGTGGGCCTATGTCTTCTCTACCCGGTATGCTTCATGTTTCCTCCCCCCTTGCGGGGGAGGACAAAGGTGGGGGGTATTGCACGACCTGCACCCCCCATCCTGACCCCGCAAGGGGGGAAGGAAGTTAAAGGCCAATCAAAGCTCATAGGTCATAATAAGTTCTAGCGGCAGAGCAAGGGCCGTTGGCAAACAGATCCTTATTACCCACAAAATACCCGGAAGAACCGAACTTTTAAACGGCGCCTCTCCACTCGTGAGCACGAGCTACTGGATGGTCGCGGTGACGACCAGGCTCGTTTCGCTGCTGCTCGCGCGATCGGCGAATCCGAGGATCTGCCGCGTCACCTCGTGCATCTTGGTGGTCGAGCCGCCGATGGAGACCGGCTGGCCGTTGGCAACGATCAGCTCGGTTTGCGCCTCGGTGAAATCGACGATGCCCGCGCGCTCGTGGGAAAAATAACTGATGCGCGGCGTCAAACGCAGCAGCACTTGATTGTCGGGGAGGATTTTTGCGCTCACCTTAAGTGACGTCCCAACGTCGCGGAACACAATATCCCGCGCGATATAACCGAGGCCGGTCGCCCAATCGCGATAAAAAAGGAATTGTTGCTGCGGAACTCTCGTGGCGACAGTCAGAATCGACTCGCCGCCGTCGCGAACCAAGGTGAATATTCCATTGGAGCGTTGAACGGTGGTCTGTCGTTCGACGGCGCCGAGCCGGCCGGAAGGCTGGACGGTACCCTTTCGAATAATCACGCTGCCGTTGCCCTGGGCCGCCTGCCGGTTCTGATCCACCAACTGTTGGCTTTCCAGCAAGACTTTGATCTGGCGCGGGCTCTGGGCGTAGAGCGTCGAAGGCCAACCCCAAAGATAAAGCGCAAGCGCGAGCATGACGGCACCTGCTCGACATCGATCAGCCCAAACCCTCATTGGTAACGATTGCATAAGTTCACCCGATGTTTCACGCTCCGCGCTCCATCCCTTTGGTCGCGCAGGTGGCGATTCACGCCCCGCCGGCGAATTTCTTTTGATTGATCACCGCTCGGCGGTGGTAACCCTCGCCGATCTTGACGCCCTGATCGTTAAACGCAATTACGGCGTAGCGGACTTTGCCGTCCTTGACCTCTAGGATTTCCGCGGTGATGGTCACGCTCTGGCCGATTCGCGTCGCGGCCATATGGCGCACGTCGACGTGAATGCCGACGCTCTGCTCGTTCTCATCGAGGTAAGGCTCGGTCAATTTCACCGATGTATGCTCCATTAAACCGATCATCGACGGCGTGGAAAATACATCCGCGGCGAGTTGCTGCGCGCGCATCTCCAGCGTCGTCACATACGTTTGGCTATGCTTCAGGCCGGGTACCAATCCGTCTTTCATCCGCGTTTCATCGCATGCTGGAGAAATTAAGTCCAACGCTCGTCATTTTTTCTCGCCGCCGAAGAGCCGCTTGACCGCGGAGCCGACGCCCTCGACCACGCCGCCAGCGCCTTCCACACCCTTTCGGCCCAGCGTCCCGAGTCCCTCGGCGACGTTCCTAATGCTCACGCCGAGTTGTCCCGCCATCGCGGTGGCAATGCGGGTGGAGAGATTTTCGTTGAGCGAGAAATTGGGATGGCTGGTATCGCCTTTGAGAGCGAAGTCGACGCCGATGGCGTTGTTATGGTCTTTGAGAAAGCCGATGACCGCGTCGCGCGGAACTCCCATGAAAGTGTCGAGCAGTCCTCGCGCCAGCGCGAACTCCAAGTCCTTGATAACGACTCTGCCTTTACCGTCGAGATTGTTGTTGCGAACCTCGGAACTCAAATTCAGGTCGAGGTTCCCTTGGGTGACCTGGGACTCGTGCTTTTTTACCAGGTAAGGCTGGAGCGCCACCATGTCCACTGCCGCCAGCGCGATCCGTGACGAAGAATCCCTGGCGCCCGGCCCGACCCATCCGGTTATCTTCGCTCGGCCATCGCGCTTCACCCCTTTCACGACCGCAGCTAAATCGAATTGCGTCCTTCCCGTAGCCGGCGCCGCTACGTCTCCGATCACGGCATCGATCTGCTCCAGCCGAGTTTTCAGCGGCGGCCGGCTGACGGTGGCGTCGAATACCTCGATGCTGCCGTTTTTCAGCTCGATGGTCGAGATCATCACTGCACGGGCGGGACCATTTTTTGTACTTGCGTCGGCTTTGCTTCCTTCCCGTTCCGTCAGGCTGGGGACCATGATCAACTTACCCGGAGTGCGCAGCATCGAAAGGTACGGCCTTTCAACGACGATGGACGCGATGCGGACATGACTCGTCAAAAGACTGCGTAGATCGGGAACGATGGTCACCCGCTCCGCTTCCAATGTGCGAGCAGCCGGCCAGCCCCTGGGCCCGTCGATGCTCAGTCCCAACACTTCGATGGAGAACCAGTTGACCTTGATCTCCGCGATACGGCTGCCGGGCCCCAGCGCCTCGACGACTTTACCCTGGAGCAGCCGTACCCCGATGCGGTAGCCGGCCACGACGGCAACGCCCAAGATCAGCACCACGGCGAGAACGATAATTTGCCAGCGCTTCATGGGATCTCGATCAGAAGGCCATTGTGCCAGCGTCAATGACTCCCTGCAAACGGATGCGCGTTCTTCCCATGAGCGATTGAAGGCCGGGACGTAGCGGCGGAGTTGAATCCGGCCATAGGCTTCGCGATCAACGCGGTCAAACTACTTAGTGCCGGGCCAAAGGCTCCGCTAAAGCAAATGGACAACGGTCCTAGTCTGAAGTATTGAAGAGCCTAAAGGGAAATTAGCAAGAGAGACGGCATGAGCAACGGTGAGTCCCAAATGTTGCCGATCGAGCGCATCGCCGAGAAGCTCGGCCTTTCCATGAGTGACCTCGATCCCTACGGTCGCTACACGGCTAAGGTCAGGCTCCATCGTCTTTCCCCGCCGGGCGCGGCGCCCAAGGGTAAGCTGATCCTGGTCACGGCGGTCACCCCGACCACCCACGGCGAGGGCAAGACCGTCGTCTCCATCGGGCTCGCCCAAGCCATCGAACGGCTCGGCAGGAAATCGGTCGTCACCTTGCGCGAGCCGTCCCTCGGACCCGTCTTCGGCGTCAAAGGCGGCGCCACCGGCGGTGGCAAATCGCAAGTTCTGCCCGCCGAAAAAATCAATCTTCATTTCAACGGCGACAAACACGCCGTTACCGCCGCGCATAACCTGCTCGCGGCGATGATCGACGCCCATCTCTTCCACGGCAACGGCCTCCGAATGAACATAGAAAATATCTCCTGGCCGCGCGCGGTGGACATGAACGACCGGGCGCTGCGCCAGATCAGAATCGGCTTGGGCGGCAAAACCAACGGCGTCCCGAGGGATTCCCGCTTCGTCATCACCGCAGCCTCCGAAATCATGGCGGTCCTCGCCCTCGCCGAATCGCGCGCGGATTGCGCGCGCCGGCTTGGTGAAATAACCGCCGGGTTCGACTACGACGGCAAACCCGTCCACGCGAAGGATCTTAAAGCGAACGGAGCGATGATGGTCTTACTCAACGAAGCGATCATGCCCAACCTCGTGCAAACCACCGAGCAGACGCCGGCGCTGATCCATGCGGGTCCCTTTGCCAATATCGCTCATGGCACGAGCAGCGTGCTCGCCCAACGCATGGCATTGGAGCTCGCCGAATATGTCGTCAACGAAGCCGGTTTTGCCGCTGACCTTGGCGCGGAAAAGTATCTCGACATCGTGATGCCGTCGTCGGGCATCAAGCCGTCCGCGGCGGTGCTGGTGGCGACCGCGCGCGCCATCCGGCGTCACAGCGAGGATCAAAACCGGACCAATCTCAAAGCCGGCCTGGAGAACCTGGCCAAGCACATCGAAATCCTGCGCAAGTTTGCTCTTACCACCGTCGTCGCCATCAATCGCTTCCCCGACGACAAAGCGGAGGACCTTCGTGCCATAAGAAATTTTTGCGCCGAGCTCGGCGTAGAGTCCGCGCTCGTGGACGTGTTCGACAAAGGCGGCGACGGCGCGCGCGAGCTCGGGGAAAAAGTGACCGAGGCGGCGGATCGAGCGGATTTGAACGCGACTCAACCCCTCTACGGGCCGAATCTCGCCATCGAAGAGAAAGTTTCTGTTATCGCGAAGGAAATCTACGGCGCAAGCGGCGTCGAGCTTCTCGGCCGCGCGCGGCAAAAACTGGAACGGTATATTGCCCTGGGTTTCGCCGCTTTGCCCGTTTGTGTCGCCAAAACGCAAAACTCGCTCTCCGACGATCCCAAAAAACTCGGCGCGCCGAAGGATTGGACGCTCACGGTCACCGACGCTTTCCTCGCCACTGGCGCAGGCTTCATCGTCATCGTCGCCGGCAACATGATGCTCATGCCGGGCCTCCCGAAGATTCCCCAAGCCGTGCGGATGAGTGTGAACGAGGACGGGAGTTTTCGCGGGTTGAGCTGAGCGGGAAGCACTCGCCGGTCGTCACAGCACCGAGAACTGCTCACCCTTCGCGCCTCACTCTCATTTCCTTACGCCCCCGCAAGCTCGGTAGCCGCCGCCAGCGCGGGCGCCGGGCGCTCCGGCCTGCGGATCGTCAGCGCCAAACAGGCGGCGATCAAACCCATGCAGCCGCCGACCAGGAAAGCGTATTGATAATCGCCGAAATGGACTCGCGCCCAGCCGCCGCCGACCGCGGCGGATGCGCCGCCGAGCTGGTGGAACACGAAAACCAACCCAAAAATTCTGCCGACGCGCTCGGCGCCGAAGGTCCGCGCGATGATCGTCGTCGTGGCCGGGCCTGAGGCATACCAATCGAGGCCGTAAAGCACCGCGAAACTGAACAGCGCCGTCGACTCGCTCACGAACGGCAGAATAAAAAGCGACGAACCGCGCAGGCCGTAAACCACCGCAAGCACTTTGCGCGGGTCAACCCGGTCGACCAGCCAACCCGAAAACGTCGTCCCGATAAAGCTCGCCCCGCCCATGATCCCCACGGCCGTCGCCGCGGTGAGTTGCGGGATGCCGCGTTCGATTGCGTGCGGAATCAGGTGCGTGCCGATAAGCCCGTTGGCCGTCACGCCGCAAATAAAAAAACAGCCGCCGAGAATCCAGAAGGTCGAAGTGTTAAAAACTTCCCGAACGGTTGAAATCGAGACGGGACGAATATCGCCGCGCGCGAATGCGCTGGGGCGTTGCGAGGAGCCACTCGCCTTTCCCGACCCGTACGGCTCAAGCCCGATGTCGGAGGGATCGTCGCGCATCCAGAGCCAGATCGCCGGCATGAGAACCAGCGCAACCGCCACCACCACCGTCAATGCGCTGCGCCAGCCGGTCGCCACGATGACGGCCATCAGCATCGGAAGAAAAACCACCTGACCCGCGGCGTTGGCATTGGTCATGATGCCGATCGCCAAACCGCGCCGCGCCACGAACCAGCGGCTCGCGATGCTCGGTCCCAGCGCCGGCGTCACGCCGGTCGCGATCCCCAGGACGATTCCCCACAGAAAGATCAACTGCCAAAGTTCCTGAACAAAAACCGTTCCGATCAAGCCCACTGCGATCGTCGCGAGGCAGCCCAAGATCACCCGGTGCGCGCCGATCCGGTCGATCAGCCAGCCGCCTACGGGCGCGAACAGCCCGAGCATCAGAAGGTTGAGGCTGGCGGCGGAGGCGATTTCCGTTCTCGTCCAACCGAACTCCGCTTCCAGAGGATGGATCAACACCGACGGCGCGGAACGAATTCCCGCCGCCGTCAGGTTGGCGAGGAAACTGAGGGCGACAATGAACCAGCCGTAAAAAAAAGGCGTTGCAATCGGTGGCCGTATTCCCATTGTATTGACATTATCCATGCTCACCCTGTAACACAAATAACTGAGAAGAAACATTCACCTCAGAGGCATAGCGCGGCAGAGCCGCAACCAAAGACGCGGAGAGAGTTTTCACCACGAAGTGGGCCATGATCTTACGCTCGCCCGCCGAGAATGAAAATGGAGGGATTTCCTTCCACGTGGCGTCCTCCTCGATTCGTCATTCCCGCGCACGCGGGAATCCAGGTTTGTTGCGCCGAATTAGCCTGGATACCCGCTTTCGCGGGTATGACGGAACCCAGGCGGGCCTCTTCGTTCTCATCCCCAAACGGGTATTTTCGAAGGAGGCACG
>JACPFE010000763.1 GCA_016183145.1 Deltaproteobacteria bacterium
CTGAAAACCAAAAGGGGAGTCCCATGGAACGGTTTGGTTTATTCCGCTCCGGCGACTTTGCGCTCGACCGCGTTACGCAGCTCTTTTAACGCCGCGCTGAATTCGACCGAGTAGTGCTCGGGATCGCGGATCGATTTTATCGACTCTGGCAGACGGCTGAACTCTTCGAGAAACGCCGCCCGGCTCTGTTCCAGAGAGGGGAGCGACGCGACGGTTTTCCCTTGCACCATGACCTGCGTGAGCAAGGCCTCCGCGTCGGCAACGTTTTCATCGCGCCGCGTCACGAAATCATTTTTTAACTGCCCGTTCACGTCGCGCAGACGATACACCTGCTTCTTGCCCGGCCAGGAAACTTTGCCGGTGCTGAGCTTCAACACCGGCCGGCCGTCGTACTCGACGAGCTTATACGCGCAGTCGGTCCAGGGAGCGTCTGCCGAAACCCCCATTTTCGTGCCGACGCCGTAGCTGTCGTAGGGGACATTGGCATCGGAAAACTCCGCGAGATCGAATTCGTCCAAGCCGCCGCTGCCGATAATTCTTACATCCTTCATATTGGCGGCATCGAATATCTTGCGCACCTCCCGCGCCAGCGTGGCGAGATCGCCGCTGTCGATCCGCACGCCCTGGAGACGCTCGCCTCTGGCGGCCATCTCTTTGCCGACTTCAACGGCTTTGCGCGCGCCGGCGATGGTGTCGTAGGTGTCGATGAGCAGAATCGAGTTATTGGGAAAACTTTTTACGAAGCTGCGAAAAGCGTCGACCTCGCGCTCGTGGCTGGAAACGAAGGAATGGGCCATGGTGCCGACAACGGGAATCCGGTAATGCCGGCCGGCGCGCACGTTGCTTGTCCCCGCAAAGCCGGCGAGGTAGCTCGCCCGCGCCACCTTCATGCCGGCGTCGATGCCGTGGGTGCGTCTGAGGGAGAAATCGACCACGGCGCGGCCCCGTGCCGCATGGACGCAGCGGGCGGCTTTAGTGGCGATCAGCGATTGGAGATTGATCTGATTGATGATAAAGGTCTCGACGATTTGCGCTTCGATGACCGGCGCGGTGACCTCGACGACCGGTTCATCTTTAAAAAACAGCCGCCCCTCCGGGATCCCCCAGACTTCCCCCGTGAACTTCAAACTCTTCAGGAAATCGAGAAAATCATCGGCGAAGATTTTCAGGGAATGAAGATAATCAACGGCGCTTGTATCGATGGAGAGCCCTTCAAGGAATTCGAGCACATCCTCGAGGCCGGCAGAGACAAAATATCCTCGGTTGGCTGGGTAGGCTCGGACAAAGAGACTGAAGGTCGCAGATTCCGTACGCCGGTTTTGAAAATAGGCCTGCGCCATCGTCAGTTGGTACAGATCGGTGAGCAAGGCAATATCGTTTTCCGTCGCCACTCGAACCTCCTCTTTGCTGCGCGGGAGTTTAGTGTAAAGAGCCGGGCAAGTAAAGTTTCCCGCCGTTGCCCTTGCGGGCCTTTGACAGCAGCGAGCTTGCTCGACTATAGTCGGGCTGAAAGCATCGCTCTCATCGGTAAGGGAAGGGAGGACCTCAAAATGATCGTACTCAGTCCTGAAGGAAAGGCACCGACGGCGGCGGCGCGAGTGCCCGCCCTGCCGCGTTTCCCGGATTTACGGGGGAAGGTTGTCGGACTGCTCGACAACAGCAAGCCGAATGCCGACAAGCTCGGTGAGCGCTTCGAGCAACTGTTACGGCAGCAATACGGCGTTGCCGGTGTCGTCAAGCGGCGCAAGCTCACGGCACAGCAGGGGGCGCCGAAGCAAGTTCTCGACGAATTGGCGGCCCAGGCGGATTTCGTTCTCAGCGGTCTTGGAGATTGAGGCTCGTGCACGTCGTGGAGTGTCCACGACTCAATCGAACTACAGAAACGTGGCCGGTTTGCCGTGACGGTCATCACGCACGCCTTTGATGCATTGGCGAAATCCGAAAAGGAAGCCTTCGGCGCGCCCGACCATCCAGTTTTGGTCGTCCAACATCCCATCGGGACGGTGAAGCTGGATGAGGTCAACAAGAGGGCGGATGCGGCGTTCGATCGGCTGGTTGAAATCCTGGTCGAGCCGCAGCAGCGTAAAGCCGCGGTGGGAAGCTGACATATCATAGGATCGGAAATAGGTTTTGATCGCACATGCGGTTTCCCTCTCCCGCGCGCGGGAGAGGGCGAGGGTGAGGGTCCTCTCCCTCCAAAGGAGGGCGAGGAGGTGATGAGAAGCTGAGGACGCGCTAAGAGGGAACACACCATGAATCCCAGTACGCTCGAGGCGGAGAAAATTGAAGTCGGCGACGATCTTTGGGCGGCGCAAGAGTTTTTCGAAGAGAAAGGTTGGAGCGACGGGCTGCCGATCATCCCGCCGACCGAAGAGCGGGTGGCGCGGATGCTTGCCGCGGTCAAGCGCGCTCCGCAAGATGTCATCGGCGCCGTGCCGCCGCGCTGGGCGCCCGCGACGGTTGAAAAGATCGCGATCAATGCCGTGATGGCCGGCTGCAAGCCGGAGTATATGCCGACGCTGATTGCCTGCGTCGAGGCGATCACCGATGCGCAATTAAATCTCTATGCGCTCCAAGCGACCACCGGCGGGCCGGCGGTGATGGTTATCATCAACGGTCCGATCCGTCGGCAACTCAACGTCAACGGCGGTGCCAACGCGCTTGGCGAAGGCTGGCGCGCCAACGCGACGATTGGCCGCTTCGTGCGTTTGATCCAACGCAACATCGGCGGCTCGTATCCCGGCACGACCTGCAAAGCAACTTTAGGCTGGCCTGGAAAATATTCGATCTGCATCGGCGAGAACGAAGAGGTGAGCCCCTGGGAACCGCTCCACGTCGAGCGCGGCTTCGCCGCCGATCAGAGCACGGTGACGGCGATCAGCGCGGACGCCTCCATACGTGCGTCGGATTTGGACAGCACGAAGGCGGTGGGCATCCTCACCAACTTCGCCCAGCGCATGGAGGGACCCTCGGGGCCGGAAGCGATCATGGTTATCTGCCCGGAGCACGCGAAAATCATTGCCGGCGACGGCTTCAGCAAGACGGACGTGAAGAAATTCGTCTGGGAACGCGCCGCCTATCGCATGAAGGATCTCCCGGACGAGACATTTCACCAGCGGGTCAAACGCCGCAGCGATTTAAAGTTGACGCGCGACAGCGTAATTCCGGTTACCGACAAGCCGGAAGATATCCTCGTCGTCGTCGCCGGCGGCGACGGCTCGCAGTCTCAATATATCCATGTTTGGGGACAAAGCACGCCGGAAGGCGGTTCGACGCGGTCGGTGACTAAACAGATTAAAGATTAAGGGTTCCAATCGTTCAAAACGTTCCAGTCGTTTCAATCGTGTCGGATCATTGATGGTTGCGCCATTCTTACCCTCGCCCGCTTCAGCCTGAGGCTGATCCGTCCTCTGGCGGATGCGGGAGAGGGCCTGTCCTGGGCTTGACGAAGGAGAAGGGTGAGGGCGTGAGCCGACGATTCCTACTCATCAGCCTGCTTATCAGCTTCCCGTGGAATGGCCGAACTGGGGAAGAGAGTGCCGGCGGCGAAGAATGCGGATGCGAAGGATTTTGTCGATACGCGATTCATCGAGGAGCTGGACCGGTCGGGATATATCGACGGTCTTTATCGCTAACGATCGAGCCGTACGCCGCCGCTAACGTTGTCGGCGTGGCGGTCGCGGTTGCGGCGCGCGTCCGTTTCGAGGTAGATGATCAACAAATCGCCGAACTGTAATTCTAGGGAGGCAGGTCATGGCAACGCTCAAATTCCTCGACCCGCGTGCAACGGTGAATCCGCAGGAGCGCCCGTTGGTAACGGGATTGGATTCGCTGGCAGGAAAGGTGATCGGCATCATCGACAACGGCCAGGCGAACTCGACGACGATGTTTCAGGAGCTGGCGAAACTTATTCAAGAAAATTTCAATACCAGGGAAGTGATTTTCAAAACCAAGCCGACCCATATGCAGGGCGCGCCTAAAGCCATCATGGAGGAAATCGTATCCCGGTGTGACGCGGTGATCACCGGTCTGGGCGCTTGAGGATCGTGCACGTCGTGGAGTGTCCACGACGCCATCGAGCTGCAAAAGAAAGGAAAGCCGACGGTGACTCTCTGCCAGTCGATCTTCATGGAGCTGGCGCGCACGGAGGCGAAGTTTTTCGGCGTTGCTAGTTTACCGCTGATCGAGATCCCTCATCATCCGAGCGGCGGCGCACGGCCGGGCGAGCACCGGGCGGACGCGGAGGGGGCGATCGATTTAGTAAACGAGCGGCTGACGCTGGGCGGGCCAAAGAATTTGAGACAGGCGCGAGTGGTATGAGGTTAAAAAGTCATCCGACAGTTTCATTTGTCTAATGGCTCTTCTCTGGCTTGGCTGTCCGACACCTTCCCCCCTTTGCGGGGGAAGGCTGGGATAGGGGGTATGAACCAAATTCGATCGCGCGCCCGCGCGCTGCGCAAAAATTCTACTGAAGTTGAGCGCCTGCTTTGGCGCCACCTTCGAATGTGGCAGCTTGACGGCTACAAATTTCGCAGACAGCAACCCATCGGAAATTATATCGTTGATTTCGTCTGCTTGGAAAAAAGATTGATCATCGAGCTCGACGGTGGACAGCATGCGGAGCAAAGCCACTATGATTCTGAACGGGATGCTTGGCTACGCGACCAGCGATTTACTGTCCTTCGATTTTGGAACAACGACGTCCTAATAAACGTCGAAGGTGTCGCTGCAAGAATATTTGAAACGTTGAAAAGCTCCCCCTTCCTCAATCCTTCCCCGCAAGGGGGAAGGAGGCGGATACGGGGAAAGAATCCGGTCAGCTAAGGTTGGTCGTAGTTTTCTGGAGTTTGTTTTTTTATGAACCTCACCTCCCCTCTCATCGAAGTCGAAGACAGTTGGGAAGCGGCGAATGATTGGTTCCTGAAGGAAAAGCTTAGCGATGGCCTACCCATCGTGCCGCCGACGCCGGAACGGGTGGCGCGCATGCTCGACGCGACGATTCGCGACCCACAGGAAACGATCGGCGTCATTCCGCCCAAATGGGCGCCTTGTTCCATTGAAAAAATCGCCATCAACGCGGTCATGGCTGGCTGCCTGCCGGAATACTTACCCGTCGTTATCGCCGCGGTCGAAGCGATCTGCGAGCCGCGTTTCAATCTCTACGGCGTGCAAGCGACCACCGGTTACGTCGGCCCGGCGCTGCTGCTCAACGGCCCCATCAGAACGGCGCTCAATGTGAATTGCGATTCCGGCGTGTTCGGTCCCGGCTTTCGCTCCAATGCGACCATCGGCCGGGCGATTCGCTTGATCCTGATAACCGTCGGCGGCGGTTTCCCCGGTGACACGGACCGTTCGACTTTCGGCTGGCCTGGCAAGTACACGATGTGCTTCGGCGAAAATCAGGAGAAGAGTCCATGGGAACCTTACCACGTCGAATTCGGCTTTAAGCCGGAAGAGAGCACAGTGACGGTGTTCGGCATCAACGGCTTCCTGCCGATTCATACCGCCGGCAACCGCGGCGAGCAGGCGCTGTCTTCACTGGCCGAAGTGATCAAGATGCATCACGGCGTGAGCCATCTCGACGTCGGCAGCTTCGGCGGCGGCACGCCGCTGATTGCGCTCGGCATCGAAGACGCCGAAATCATGGCCCGGGACAGGATCACCAAAAAGCAAGTCAAAGACTATCTCTGGGAGCATGCGGCGCTGAAGTTCTCCGACATTCCGGCGCGGCGCAAGGGCCACAAAAGCGACACGGAGCTTCTGAGAGAGTCGCCGCACGTGACGCCGGACGGCGTCGTTCATCTTTCCATCAAACCTGAGGACATCATGGTCGTCGTGCTTGGAGGCAAACATCGCCATTCGGTGTTTCTGCCGATGTGGACGGGGCGGAATACGCTTTGCGTGATCAAGCGGATACGATAAGAGAATGGAGTGACGGAGTGCTGGAGTATCCGTAGAGAGCTGGAGTGGTGGAGTGATGGAATATTGGAGTGATGGGTTAGTGTGGTGTTTTTAAAGTTCGTTGAATAATCCTAACGTCATTCCGGCCAACCCCGGCGAAGGCCGGGGGCGAGCCGGAATCCAGGACTTCGAAGGACCGCTGGATTCCCGCTTGCGCGGGAATGACGAAAGTGGGCCATTGAATTTGTAGACGAACTTTAGTTCCAGGACACTAGGGAAGAACATGAAAATATCACCTACGACGTCTTTACCATGCGTGATAGTGTTCTTGATGGTCGCGATCCTGTTTGCTTCGCCGTGCTTGGCGCAGGAGAAAGTTCGCTTTCCCATCGGCGAGTCATCCAAAACTTTGAGCTACGGGCCGCTCTGGGTAGCGGGGAAGATGGGCTTCTTTGAACGGGAGGGCTTGGAGGTGCCCATCGTTACCATGCGCGGCTCGCCGCTGACCATTCAAGCGTTGACCGCCGATTCCATCTACGTTGCCAATGCAACCGTAGACACGCTTATCAGCGCCTATGAGAAAGGGGCGGACATTACGATGATCGGCGGGCTGATCAACGGCCTCGGTTTGAGCATGATCGGCGGCAAGGCATATAAATCCTACGCCGACCTGCGCGGCACGACGATTGGGACGCAAACGCTGACGTCGGGAACCGGGTTCGCCCTTCGCCTCGTCCTCAAAGCTCATGGTCTTGAATATCCCCGCGACTACGCGCTCTTGAACATAGGCAGCGCGCCGGATCGCTATCGGGCGCTGACCTCGGGGCAGATCTCCTCCGCTCCGGTGGGAGTGCCCCTCGATCTCGTGGCCAAGCAGCAGGGCTTCAACATCATCGGCTATTTCGCCGACGACCAGCCCAACTTCCAGTTCAACGTCTACATCGTCAAACGGTCCTGGGCCGAGAAGAACCGGCCGCTGGTCGTACGCTTCATGAAAGCGATGGCTTCAACGATGCGCTGGATGCTCGACAATCGCGAAGCCGCTTGCGCCTATCTGACAAAGGAAATGGCGATCAGTCTGGAGCATTGCCGCTATGCCTCGGAGTTTAATTGGAATAAGCGCATCTGGGACCGCAACGCCGATTTGAACGTCGAAGGCGTGCGCACGCTGATCAAAATCACCGCCGAGCAGGGAATCCTCAAAGAGCCTCTGCCGGAGCCGGGGAAGTACATGGATCCGAGCTACCTCAAACAGGCGTTGGCGGAGATCGGGAAGAAGTGAGGAGTGAGGGGTAAGGAGTTAGGAGAAAGGAGCAGGGAGTGGCCATGAATCCGCGAATACACTTAGCATGGGTGATGGGCTTGTTGGGCGTGATCATTGCGGCTCCTCGCGCGATTGCCCAAGACAAGATGAGCATAGGCCTCAGCTCGGTGAGCGCGCTGCACAGCGCCATGTGGGTCGCCGAGCAAAAGGGGTTTTACCGCAAGCATGGTATCGAAGCGGAGGTCATTGTTACCGGTCAGGGCGGCGTCGCGGGGATCAGCGCGCTGCTGGCTAACGATATTCAAATAGTGAGCTCGGCCGGAGACCTCCTGGTCGCTGCGGCATTGCGCGGTGGCGACACGGTGATGGCCGCCGGCGTGGTCAACAAAGGTTTGCAAAGAATCCTCACGAAACCGGAAATCAAAAGCCCGGCGGACCTCAAGGGCAAACGGGTCGGCGTGACCCGCATCGGGGCGGTCTCGCATGTCGTGTTACAGATGATGTTGCAGCGCTGGAAGATGAGCCTCAACGATGTTCAGGTGATGCAGGTCGGCTCCTCGCCGAATATGCTCGTGAGCCTGGACAAAAACGGTATCGATGCCGCGGTGCTGACGATTCCATCGATGTTTGTCGCGGAGGATCGCGGTTATCGGGTATTGATCGACATGGCCGACACGGACATCTACTATCTGCACACGATGATCGGCACGACCCGCAACTACATCAAGGGAAACCGCGACAAGGTGGTGAGATTCCTCAAGGGTTTTCTCGAAGGGCTGGCCTACGTTAAACAAAACAAGAAGGAGAGCCTGGACATCGTCAAGAAAAAACTCCGCATCGGTCCGGAACAGGAACATAATCTGGAACGATCCGTAGAGCTTTTGAGCATGAAATACTACGAGCAGGTACCCTATCCGTCGCTGCGCGGCGTCGAGACCGTGCTCGGTTTCGTCGAGAAAGACAATCCCAAAGCCAAAGGCGCCGACCCGAAATCCTTCGTCGACGACAGCCTGCTCCGGGAGATCGAGGCCAGCGGGTTTGTGAAAGCTCTCTACGCCAAATAATCGTTCAAACCATTCGTGCCCGCTTAAAATAGTCGGCTTCATGCCCTTGACAGATCGACTGCCGCTTGACTAAGTAGAAATCAAAATAACCAAGGAGGCATAGAACCATGGCAGCAACATTATGGAAGGACTATAAGACCGTTAAAGTCGAGAAAGAAGACGGGATCACCTGGTGCATTCTGAACCGGCCGGAGAATCGCAACGCGATGAATCCGCAGATGCACTACGACATGCTGGAGGCGATCACCGAGTTGGAGGTCGACAAGGACACCAAGGTGCTGGTGATCACCGGCGCCGGGCCGAGCTGGTGCGCGGGGCAGGACCTGCGCGAGTATTTCCGCGGCACCGACGACAACGCGTTGGAACGGCGCAAAGCGAGCTGGGCCTCGCAAGAATGGCGCTGGCGCCGGCTGTTCTATTTTCCCAAGCCGACCATCGCCATGGTCAACGGCTTTTGCTTCGGCGGCGCGTTCACGCCGCTGATCGCCTGCGACTTCGCCATCGCGGCAGAGGACGCGACCTTCGGCTTGAGCGAAGTCAACTGGGGTATTTTCCCCGGCGGATTGGTGAGCCGCGTGTTGGCCGACGCCATGTGTTACCGCGACGCCATGTGGTACATCATGACCGGCGATCCCTTCGACGGCAAAAAGGCGGCTGAGATCAAGCTGGTCAATTATGCCGTGCCGAAAGATAAGCTGCGCGCGGAAACCGTCAGTCTGGCGCAAAAACTGATAAAAAAGAACCCGGCGGTTTTGCGCGCGGCGAAGGAAGTTTACAAGTATTGCCGCAACATGGATTACGGCCAGGCCGAGGACTATATGGGCGCCAAGGGCACGGCGCTGCGCTTTACCGATCCGGAAAGAGGCCGCGAGACCGGTATGAAGCAGTTCCTCGACGAAAAGACCTACCGGCCGGGGCTGGGGGAATATAAGCGGGACGCGAAGTAGGATAGAGAGCCCCGACGGGTCGATCTATTAGAGGTCCGTCACTCCCGCGAAAGCGGGAGTCCAGCATCAGAAAGAATCTGGATTCCCGTTTGCACGGGAATGACGCACTGTCTATGGAGCGATTGTTTAGATGGATTTTAATCTCCCCGAAGAGCTGCAATTACTGAAGGAAACGGTCCGCAAATTCGTCGACCGAGAGCTGATCCCGATCGAGCGCGAGTGCCGGCCGGAAGGCGAGGATATGCCGGAGCAGTTCATCAAGCCGCTCCAGGAAAAAGCCAAGGCGATCGGACTCTGGCTGCTCGACGTGCCGCAGGAGTATGGCGGGGCGGGGCTGGACCTCCTGAGCCGCTGCGTGATCATGGAAGAGGTGGCGCGGACCGTCGCGATCCCGTTTCGCTACGCGCCGATCTTCGGCCCCGAAGTGCGGCCGGTGCTGTTTCACTGCAATGAAGAACAGAAGCAACGCTTTCTGTTTCCGGTCATTCGCGGCGAGAAGCGGATTTGCTTCGCGCAGACTGAGCCGGATGCTGGCAGTGACCCGGCGGGGATGAAAACCCGCGCGGTTAAAGACGGCAATCACTACGTCATCAACGGCACCAAGCGCTTCATCACCGGCGCGAAAACCGCCGACTACGCGCAGGTGATCGCGGTCACCGATCCCGAAAAAGGCGCCCGCGGCGGGGTGAGCTGTTTCGTCGTCGACATGAAGGCGCCGGGGGTGACGCTGGAACGGCTGTGGCCGACGATGATGGGCGATACTCCCGGCGAGATTTATTTTGACAATGTGCGGGTGCCCGCCGCCGACATGATCGGCGGCGAAGGGCAGGGCTTCGCCATCGCGCAGAAATGGATCGAAGAGGGGCGCATCCGCGGCCACGGCGCGCGTCCCGTGGGCATTGCCTCGCGCGCCCTCGACATGATGATCGAGTATTCCAAAGTCCGCACGACCTTCGGCCAGCCGCTCGCCAACCGCCAGGCGATCCAATTCATGATCGCTGACTCGGCGATGGAGCTGCACGTCTGCCGGTTGATGGTTTACGAGTGCGCCTGGCGCCACGACCGCGGCGAAGACATTCGCCAGCTCTCTTACATGACCAAGATTCAGTGCGCCGAGATGGCCGGCCGCGTGGTCGACCGCTCGATTCAAGTGCATGGCGGCCTTGGGTTGATGCGCGAGCTGCCGCTGGAGTGGTGGTACCGCCAGGTGCGCAGCATCCGCATCACCGAAGGCACGCCGGAAGTTTTGCGCTGGCGACTGGCGCAGCACATTATTCGGAATCATAAGGGCTAGCCGGAGAAGCCGAATACGGTCGGGGATTGAGGATCGAGGATGGAGGATAGCAATTTCGATCTTCGATCCTCTATCTTCTATCCTCGGTTCGATTGTAAAAGCTCGAGGATGGAGGATTGAGGATGGAAGGTGGCGTTTTTCGATCCTCGATCCTCCATCTTCGATCCTCGGTTTGATCAGTTTGCGAGAGAGTCAAAAGTAACCTTCCGATGACTGACACGATCCAAACGACATCATTGCTGCCCGGTTACCGCGTCCTCGATTTGACCTCTTCAATGGGCGCGCTGTGCGGCAAGATGTTGCGTGATCTCGGCATGGAGGTGCTCAAGATCGAGCCGCCAAGCGGTGATCCGACCCGCGGCGAACCTCCTTTCGCCAAAGGCCACGCGCACGGCGAAGGTAGTCTCCGCTTCGCTTATCTCAACGCCGGCAAGCGTAGCGCCACCTTGGACGCCGCCAAACCGAGCGGGCGAAAGTTGCTGCTCGACTTGGTTGAGTGGGCGGATGTCGTGGTCGAAGATTTCGCGCCCGGCCAACTTGTCCAGTTGGGTCTCGGTTACGAGGCGCTGATCGAGCGGCAGAAAAAACTGATTCTGGTGTCGGTCAGCGGCTTCGGCCAGGACGGGCCCTACGCGCATTTCAAAACTACCGATATCGTCGGCAACGCCATGGGCGGTTTGCTCTATATCAGCGGCGATCCGACGATGACGCCGTGCAATCCGCCGGAAACCCAGTCGTACTATTACGCGAGTTTGTTCGCGGCCTACGGCGTGACGCTGGCGCTCTGGCAGCGCGAGACGCGCGGTATCGGCGCGTGGATCGACGCTTCGATTCAAGCGAGCATGGCGTTGCACGAGCATGTCGCCTTCAATTACTCCGCCGAAGGGCGCGTGATGAAGCGCGCCGGTAGCCAGCACCAGCACAACGCGCCGGCGAACCTGTTCCAATGCAAGAACGGTTGGATCTCCCTGTTCGTCACGCAAAATCATTGGCCCATACTGCTCAAGGTTTGGGACAACCACGATCCCGAGTTGGACGATCCTAAATGGATCAACAGCAATTTGCGCCGGCAGCATGCCGACTATATCAACGCGCAAGTGACTTCCTTCACGTCGCGCTTCCTCAAGGAAGACCTCGCCGAACTGATGCAGAAGCATGGCATCCCCGGTTTGCCGGTCAATTCGCCGTCGGATTTCATGAAGGACCCACATATCCAGGCGCGAGGCTTTTTTGCCGAGGTCACCCATCCCGTACTCGGAACCTTCGCGCAGCCGGGCAGCCCGTTTATGGTCGACGGCAAACGCGGCGCGCCGGCCCCCGCGCCGCTGTTGGGACAGCACAACGAAGAGGTCTACTGCCGCGACCTTGGAATGACTGAAACTGATTTGGAAGTGTTAACGGCGCAGGGAGTGATATGATTCGGGATTATTATGCCGAGCTCTAATCGCATACTCGAAGGCGTCCGCATCCTTGCCTTCACCACCGGTTACGCCGGGCCTTATGCCGGCAGGTTGCTGGCGAACTACGGCGCGGAGGTGATCAAGATCGAATCGAAAAAAGGCGGCCTCGACACCTTCCGCCATTACGGCCAGCACAAAGACATCGATGCGGCGCCGCGCTTTATCGAGTGCAACCTCGGTGTGCGCTCGATGGCGATCAACCTAAAGCATCCGACCGGCGCGCGGCTGATCCGCGAGCTCGCCGGAAAAGCGGACGCGATTCTACAGAATTTCCGTCCCAGGGTGTTGGATAAATTAGGCTTGGGCGACGACGTGCTCAGAAAAGCTAATCCTAAACTTGTGATCGTAAAGCTGCCTGGCTTTGGCTCGGAAGGGCCCAAGAGCGGCTATGGCACATGGGGGTTTAATCTCACGGCGTTCTCCGGCATGACTTATCTTTGGAATCATCCTGAGCAGGACCGTCCCATTGGCAGCCAGGGCGTCTATCCTGATCACTTGGGTTTCGTCATGGGGCCGACGCTGATGGTCGCCGCGCTACTCAATAGCCGGCGCACCGGCAAGGGCGTGACCGTCGATCTCGCGCAGATCGAAGGCACCGCCTACGCGCTCGGCGCGACCTACCTTGAAACTTCGGTCAACAGCGACGATCCAAAGCCGAAGGGCAATCACTACGCTGTGGCGGCGCCCCATGGCTGCTTCGCTTGCCAAGGCGAGGACCGTTGGTGTGTGATCTCGGTGCGCGACGATAATGAATGGCAAAGCTTCTGCCATGTCATCGGCAGGCCCGAGTTGGTCGGGGATGCGCGTTTTGCGGACGCGCAATCGCGCTTGGATCACAGGGCTGAGCTCAATGCGATTGCGCAGCAGTGGACAGAGAGCAGAAGCGCGGAAGAGGTAATGAATCAATTGCAAGCCGCCGGGGTCCCGGCGGGGGTCGTCCAGACCGGCGCCGATCTCTTGAAGGACCCGCAACTGCGTCATCGCAATTATTTCGCATCCTTCGGTGATTCGCTCATCGGCCCGTTTGAAATCCCGCGCAGCGGTATTTTATTTCAGAGCATGGCCGAGGATCCGCTCCGATTGCCCAATCGCTTAGGCGCCGACAACGATCAGATTCTCGGCGAACTGCTGGGCTACGATCAAGCGGCCATCGAACAGTGGCGCGCGGAGGAGGTTCTGACGTAACCTGTCCGAGATGAAAAATAGATCCGGTTTCACAGTGGCCTCACATGATTGAATGAAGCTTGGGCAATTCTCGCTGAAGTTGGTTTCTAACCCTCGCCCTTTGGGAGAGGGAAGGGTGAGGGAATCCGGCGTGCCGCATACGCCCTCACCTCTATCCTCTCCCAGAAGGAGAGGAGGCAAGCCAGCGGAGGATTATATGCGCAAAATGATTGTTTCTTTCGCACTCCTTCTAATACTGCTATTACAACCGTCGCTCGGTTTAACTCAGGAGAGGGTTAAACTCCGGGTCAGCTCCGCTACCAAGACGCTCGGTTACGGCCCGCTTTGGATCGCTTCAAGAATGGGGTTCTTCGAGCGCCAGGGACTCGATGTCGAGCTGGTGGTCATTCGCGCTTCCGACGTGGGTATTCAAGCCCTGGCAGGGGGTTCTTTGGAAATTGCCGGCAGCGCTTCCGACGCGCCGATTGCGGCCATCGAGAAAGGGCTGGATCTCGTTATGATCGGCGGGATCATCAACGGACTGACGCAATCGATCATGGCCGCCAAGAAGTTCAAAACCTATAACGACCTGCGCGGCGCAACGTTCGGCGCCATCAGTCTCACCTCCGGCGTGACCTTCGCGCTCCGGCAAGTTCTTAAAGTCAAAGGGCTCGAGTATCCTCGGGATTACAAACTCTTGGTGATCGGCGGCACGCCGCAAACCTACGCAGCCTTGACCAGCGGCCAGATTGACGCCGCCGCGCTTTCGTTGCCGGTCAACTATGCCGCCGAAGAGCAGGGCTTTAATGAAATCGGTCGGTTCGTCGATGTTATTCCCAATTACCAATTGGCGGCGCTATCGACCAAGCGCGCCTGGGCGGAGAAAAACCGCTCCGTTCTCGTGCGCGTCATGAAAGCGATGGCGCAAACCATGCGCTGGATCTATCAAAACAAGGAACCGGCCGTGGACTATCTCGCCAAAGAGATGAATCTCAAACGCGAACACGCGCGGCGGGGCTGGGAATTCTATACCAGTACGCGCACGTGGCATCCTGACGGCGATCTCAATATCGACGGCCTTCAGATCGTCACGCAGATTTATTTCGAGCAGTTGCAGGCCAAAGGCCCGCTGCCCAACGCGGCCAAGTACGTCGATCAAAGTTACTTGAAAGAGGGGCTCAAAGAGTTGGGGAGCCGATAAACCCTTGCATAAATTATCAAGCGACCTTATAAGTCGGCAAATAGGACTATAGTGAAAGCAATAAATGTGTTGACATAAATCACCCTCCCCTTAATCCCCTCCCGTCGAGGGAGGGGAGACTTCTTAGGTTCCCTCTCGCCTTGCGGGAGAGAGCCTGCCCTGAGCGGAGTCGAAGGGGCTAGGGTGAGGGGTATGTAAACTTATTTATAACCGTTACTATAGCCGGACTTTCCTAGAGTGATAAACCCGCCCAAAACCCTCAAAACCGAACGACTTCGATTGAGAAAAGCAAAACTGACCGACGCTGAGGCGATTTTCCGCCAATACGCTCAGGACGAGGAAGTCACCAAGTACGTAAGCTGGCGCGCGCATCAAAGCGTGGAGGAGACGCGCGAGTACGTGGGCATGTGTTTGCTCGCCTGGGACGTCGGCAAAGCCTATCACTGGGTCATCGAGCGCAAGGAGGACAACCAGCTCATCGGCATGATCATCGCCAGAGTCAACGTGGAAAAGTGGGAGCTGGGCTTTGTGCTGGCGCGCCCGTTTTGGGGCCAGGGCTACATGACCGAAGCCGTCAAGGGAATCATCGCCTGGGCGCTCAAACGCAAAGAGATCTACCGCATCTGGGCCGTCTGCGACGTGGACAACCTCGCCTCCGCCCGCGTCATGGAAAAAGCCGGCATGCAGCGCGAAGGAATATTGCGCCGCTGGTCGGTGCACCCCAATATCAGCGACGAGCCGCGGGATTCCTACTGCTTCGCAATAACGAAGCAGAGGCGAGATGGCAATGGGCAGGAGTGATCGAGTATTGGAGAAAGGGGGATTCGGTCATGAGGATTGATGATAGAGGATCGAGGATCGCGCAAGCTGCGGCGATTCTCAGTATCATCGTTTTGTTCTTTGCGCCTTGCGTGGCGCAGGAGCGCGCGCGGATCGGCTGGGCGGCGATGACCGCCTCCCATATGCCGCTCTGGGTTGCGCAGGAAAAAGGCTTGCTCGCGAAGCATGGCCTTGTGCCGGAACTTATTTTCTTCGGCGCCGGTCCCACGGCGCTGCAAGCTCTGGTTGCCGGCGACCTCGACGTTGTATTGACCTCGGCGCCCAACGTCGTGAATCCTCGTTTTGGGGGAGCCGATACGGTCATGATCCTGTCGATCATCCCGACTTTCATCGATCACATCATCAGCGCGCCGAACATCACCAGCCCGGAACAACTGAAGGGCAAGATCGGCGGAGTCAATCGCCAGGGTACCGTCTCCGAGATGGGGCTTCGTCTGGCGTTAAGGAGGCTCGGCGTGGACCCGGAAAAAGATACCAAGATCGTTTCGTCGGGCGGCAACCCGGAGCGGCTGGCGGCGATCTCCAAAGGGATCGTTCACTTCACGATTATGAACGAGCCGTTTCTCATGGAAGCCGAGAGACTTGGCTTCCGCGATCTGGTGAATATCGCGACGCTGAAAATACCGCTTCAGTGGAACGGCGTCGTTACCAGGGAAGCTACAGTCAAAGCCCGGCGGCCGATGCTGACGCGGGTGGCGCGCGCGCTGACCGAGGCGATTCATTCTATCAAAGTCGATAAAGAGGGGACCAAGGCGGCCATCGGCAAGTATTCCAGGCTCACCGATCCAGACGGCCTGGAGCGAACCTACAAGAAGTTTGCCTCCGTTCTGCTGGAGACGCCATACCCCGACCCGGCCGGCATTAAAACGCTGCTCGACGACATGGCGCCGAAAAATCCCAAAGCCGCGGCGGCGGACCCTCGGAGCTTCGTCGATCAAAGCTTCGTTCAGGAAATGGAAGCGTCGGGGTTTATCAAGCAACTGTATAAGAAGTGAGGAGTAAGGAGTAAATAGTAAGGAGTAAGGCGTGAGCCGTGAGGCAACAGGCATTAGGCAATAGGCAACAG
>JACPFE010000122.1 GCA_016183145.1 Deltaproteobacteria bacterium
CCCTCACCCCTGCCCTCTCCCGCAAAGCGGGCGAGGGTGATCTCGCTTGTCTCCTTCGGAGACATCGCGAAGCATACTTCGCCTGAAGCATGCCCTGAGCAACGTCGAAGGGGCGAGGGATTTTAACCATCCCCGGGAGAGACATGAATCTCAATCAGAATATTGCCGAAGCGGTCCACCGCCGCCTCCTGCCCCGGATGAACCACCGTCGTGGAATCCATCTGCTCGATAATCGCCGGTCCGCGCAGGCGGTTGCCCGGCACAAGCCCGGCGCGATCGTAGATGGGCGTATCGCGCCAGCCATCGAAATAAGCCTTCCGCCGCGCTTTAATCGCGCCGTCCGAATTCGCGCTGCCGAGTTCCACTTCGGTTACGGCCGGCTTCGGCACGAGCACTTTGGTTGTCAGCCGGTAATTGACCACCTCGACTTTTTGGTCCTCGGCCCGCGAGCCGAAATGTTTTTCGTGAGTGGCGTCAAACGCCTTGCGCCAGGCAATCTTGGCGTCCGGCGCAAGCGCGCCGCGCTCCACCGGCACCGCCAGCTCGTATTTCTGAATGCTGTAGCGCAGGTCGATCGCGCGCTCGTGGACGATGCGCTCAGACGGAATCCCTTGACTTTCAAATTCATGTTGCGCGACCGCTTCCATCGATTGGAAACGGCGCTCAATCTCCCCCACCTCGACCTCTTCGAGGCTGGCGAAATGGGTCTGAACGTAGTCGCGCTTGAGGTCCGAGACGAGTAACCCGATCGCCGAATGCACGCCCGGCGATGCCGGCACGAGCACGCGCGGGATCTTCAACTCCTGCGCCAGCAGCGCCGCGTGCACCGGCCCCGCGCCTCCGAAGGCGACCAGGACGTAATCGCGCGGGTCTTCGCCGCGCGAGACCGTGACCAGGCGCAGCGCCTCCACCATGTTCGAGCTGACGATCTTGATGATGCCGTTGGCGGCCTCGATGGCCGAAAGCTTCAACGGCTCGGCGATGTGAGTCGAGATCGCACGGGCTGCCGCCGCCGCGTCGAGATGAAATTTGCCGCCGACGAAAAATTCTGGATTCAACCAGCCGAGCATCACGTCGGCGTCGGTCACCGTCGGCAAAGCGCCGCCGTCGGGATAGCAGGCCGGCCCCGGATCGGCGCCGGAGCTTTGCGGGCCAACTTTGAGCAGGCCGCCCTTGTCGATCCAAGCGATGCTGCCGCCGCCGGCGCCGATCTCGACCAGATCGAGGGATGGGGTCGAGATCAGCCATTCGCCCGCTTGAAAGCGCGGCACGACGCGCGGCTCGCCGTCCTCGACGATGCCGGTCTTCGCCGTGGTCCCGCCCATATCGAAAGAGATGACTTTCAATTGATCGGTGAGGCGCCCGATATAGGCCGCACCGAGCACGCCCGCCGCTGGACCCGACTCGATCATCCGCACCGGGATATCGCGCAGCGCGGCTCCGGTGAGGCTGCCGCCGTTGGACTGCATGATGTAGAGCGGCTTGATGATACGCCGTGACTTGAGCGCGGCTTCGAGCCGGTGAATGTAACGATTCACCACCGGCGCAACGTAGGCGTTGACCACCGTGGTCGTCAGGCGCGGGTACTCGCGAATCTGCGGCAGGGTTTCGCAGGATAAATAGACTTGCGCCTCGGGAACGATCTCGGCGACCCATTCACGCAGGCGCCGCTCGTGGGCCGGATTCATGAACGAAAAAAGCAAACAAACCGCCACCGACTCGACGCCGCTATCCTTGAGCCGCGCCAGACGACGCCGCGCTTCCGCTTCGTCGAGGAGGCGCAGCACGTTGCCGCGAAAGTCGATGCGTTCGGGAATTTGAATCGTCTCGCGCTGGCGCACGAGCATCGGCGGCTTGGGATAACTCAAGTAGTCGGCGATCGCGCTGCGCGTTTCTCCCAGTTCCGGCGTTTCATAGACGCCGGTAAATCCTTCGGTAATCAGCAGCCAGGTTTTGGCGCCCTTGCGTTCCAACAGCGCGTTGGTGGCGATCGTCGTGGCGTGAAAGAGAAAGGCCACGTCTTCCGGCAGCCGCCCGTCGCCGAAAAACTCATCAAGGGCGTTCATCACTCCCTGCGCCAGATCCGCCGGCGTGCTGAGAACTTTGGAATTGAAAACTTCCCCGCCCTGGTCGTCGAGAACGCAGAGGTCGGTGAAAGTGCCGCCGATGTCGATACCTACTCTGTAGCGAGCCATCTACTAATTCTTACCGGCGCGAGCCTGCTGTATTGCCTCCACGATGGAGTCGGCTTCCAAGCCGAGCTCCAAAGTTTCGATCAGATCGCTATAACGAGCGGGGTCGATCACTTCTTTCACCGCTGGCTCAAAGATATGATACGCCTCTAACCCCAGCTCAACCCCCCCCAGAGGGCCGGCATAGGTCGGATCTCCGCGGGTCATGGTTTCGAACTGCACGCGAGCGGCATCGACGTTCGGCGCGCCAAGGAGCACCACCAGTTCGTCCTTGCCGTACTCCTCCGCGAGTTGTTTGACGCGACCTTGAACCTCAAGGTCCACCGCACCAGCGGCTGTTCAAACAAAGCACTGAGTCGTCGCATAGACGACCTCGGCGCCGAGATTTTCGATGGCCTGCTCGATGGTGTGCGCCGGTACGCCGTCGCGCTCGCCGAGAATGACTACTTTTTTTCCTCGAAACTCCATCATCTCATCCTCCAAACATTTTTGAGTTTCTCGCCTGCCGTCAGGGATGCCGTTCTAACATGACCGACATGCCGTCGCTCAACTGCGTCATCTGCCCGAGAAACAGACTAGCTCGGGCAAAAAAGAAACAGCGCCGGAAGCGGCCTTGAGTCAGCCCCTGATACGCGTGCGGCACATAGGCCAACGCCGACGCGATATGGCCCTGCGTCGGAGCGTAGCCCGGCAGTCCTTGCTCTTTCATGAAGATGGTGATTTCCGTTCTCGCGAGTTTCCCCGCCTTAACCAGCACCGCCGCCAGCATGCGATAGTTCCGCTCCGCTACGTCGCCGCCGTTGGCCGGCAGCGTGATCTCCGGATTATGCAGCTCCGTGACAAACTTATCAACGAGCGGCACTGCCAGCTCCAGGCGATCCAGCGGATCGATGACGAGGCTTTTCAATTGTTGATCCAACGAGGCGCCGGCGCAAACCGGATGGCGTCCGACGCTGGCGAGGTTGACGATCGGACTTTTGCCGTCATCTTGGCCGATCCAGACGGCCACCGCGGCCTGCATGTCCTCCAGTACCGGCATGTTCTTTTCCAGATGGTATAGAAACTTCATGCCGAGTTTGGGCAACGACGAACCGCCGGCAACGACGGCGTTCTCGACGACACCGCTGTGCACCAACGCCGCAGCCGTGACCAGCGCCGGAATCGGCGCAGCGCAAAAGTCTTTGATGTCGAAGCCGGAGGCCATGGCGCAGCCGCTAAATTCGGCGATCGCCTTTGCCATGTTGCCGCCGCCCCGCTGATAGCGATCGCCGACGGCCTCTTCAGAACAGCCCAGGACAAGACCGACATCAGGCTTTTTCAGTCCGTCGTTTCTAACGAAGAGCTCTTCAAGCGCCAGGGCCGCCGACACTTTGCCGCACAGGTTCTCCAAGAGCACTATCGCTGAAAGCGAGCCGTCTTCTTTGTGGCCGTTGGCGATCCAACCGACAGCCTGCGGATCGACGCCGGCAAACAGTGGCAGCCCGTCCCCTGCCGCGATTTTCGCCTTCAGTCCGTTTGCGTCGACGATGTTGGGTGAAGACGCGGCCAACGGCTTGCAAACGGGCGATTGCTGGAGCATCGGCGCCGTCTCTTCCCAGAAGCGGTCGAGCAACGCAACATGCTTGAACGGGTCCGCCAGCGCCACCAGCGCAAGAAACGGTTTTTCGTCGATGACGCTGCCGAACGATTTTCGTTCTTCGCTCAACGCGGCTCGATGGCCAAACCACGGGCGAGCGATCTCGGCGAGTCTTTCCGGTGACTGCTGCCCGACAAAAACCTGATTGGGGAGATAATCCCGCGCTTCGGCGTAGCTTCGCAGTTTTCCGTTCAACTCCTGGAGCCGCGCCGGATTGGCGGCGATTTCCCTATCGGGTTTTGAGCCGTAGCGTGTCAGACCGGGCGTGTGAATCAATACATTGCTGGCTGCTTTAACGACTGGAGTAAAATTTGCCATTTACGTTTTCATGAGCCGGCGCGGGATACCCTTTCATTTCTAGTATAGTGTCTCTTAAATTGAAGTAATTATTCAACCGTCATTCCGGCCAAGCTGGCGTTCGCTAGCGCGAGCCGGAATCCAGGACTTCGAAGGACCGCTGGATTCCCGCTTCCGCGGGAATGACGACTAAGTCTGTCTTGCATAAAGTACAAACAGCGTGAGACACTACACTAGTAGGCGTTGCAGACCCAGGCCTCCTTGCCCCAGTTGTCGACGCCGCCGATCACCATGTCGCGGGCGTCCAACGTCAACCGCCCTTTCGCCTCGGCGACCGGCGCTCCCGGATAACTCAAAATCTGCACCCGCTCGTAGGGACCGACCAGACGCTCGATCTCGGGCAGCTCCAACCAGCGATCGCGGCTTCCCGTGCTCACCACGGCATTCGCCTCTGGAACATAGAACAGCAGTGGCGAATCGACGCCGTCTTTTCCTCCATACTCGTAAGTCACCAGCACGGTGTCGATGCCGCGCCGCTCGCAGGCGCGCACCGTCAGCATGACATCGACAAAGGCGTTGCCCGAACCGAGCCAGGTCACCAGCGCCCCTTGGGCGCCCAGCGTCACGGCCAATTGCGCGGCGTTCTGCGCGATGACTTCTTTGCCGTGAAAGGTTTCGTAGCGAATACGCTGCAAGATCATGCCGAGGAAATTCAAACGCCGGCCGTGATCCCGGTAGAGGCCGAGCGCCAGCGGATGATTCTGCCAGTCCCAGGTGATCGGAAAATAGCCGATGCCACGGGTCGCATTGACGGCCATGGCGCAGTCGAGCAACTCATTGGGATGGACGACCGTCGAGAGCGATTCCCGTATCGGCAAACCGTAATAACTCACGCCCGAGTGCACATGATGATCGTCAGTCAAGCAGCCCTGAATCAATACCACGTTGGGCAACTCCGGACGGCGAACGCGCAAATCGTAAACCTCGACTCCGCCGGGCTCGACGCCAAGGGTGGTTTCCGCGGCGCGACGGGCGACCTGAAACTCCGCGGCTTGAATCGCCGTATGCGCATCCAACTCCGAAAGGCCGTCGCGAAGTTTCATGATCAACACGAGGTGCGCCAAGGCACCGAACTTGGATGCCGCCGCTCCCGGGCCGCACATGTCCAGCAGCGCGCTACGCTGCACGCCCAGGCCGGCTCTTACGGTTCCCTCATAGGCGGCGGTCGCGACCACCGTCATGCCGGAGAGGCGATGGGTACGGCCATCGCCCACCGCTTCGACGGGCCCGAGGATTCCTGGAAAGACCTGGCCGTTGCCGTTGACTTTGACTCTCGGTTCAACCAGGTCGCGAATCCCGGTGATGCGCACCTTGTCCCCTGGGCGCACCACGGCCACCGACGCCTCCGCGATTCGTCCATCGCGCAGGATCATCGCTTCGAGCGCGGGGCCATCGACTTCCAACACTCCGTTTTGATAACGGAACGTCCGTCCCAGGCGAATTTCTTTTACCGGATAATCTGCCAGTTCGAGTCGCACTGGTTTACCCGCTTACCGCCATGTTCGGCGCAAACAGTGTCGGCCCTTTGACTTCGGCTTCGAGCGCTTTGAGCGCCGTCTGAACGATTTCGCGGCGCAGCCGCGCATCAAGTTCCGGCGGCAAACTCGGATCGCCGCAAGGATGCGGAATGCTCACGCCTTTGACGATACGGTTGGCGCGCACCTGCTCCGCCACCGGATACATCGCGCTGACCAGAGCTACGGGAAGTCCTGCCTTCTCAAGTTCTTTGCTCATCACAGCACCGCTGCGACTACAGGTCCCTCACGTGGCCACCAACAGCACTCCTTCGACGCCGTTCTTTTTCAGATCAGCCGCAATCTCCTGGCCGATCCGGCGCATGACCGCCGGCGACCCTTGATTGCCGGGAATCACATAATAAGCCGGGTAGAGTTTCCCTGGACCGATCACGCCTTCCGCTTCCAAGGTACGCAACGCATCCAGCGGCACCCCGTAGTGAGGATTCTTGTTCATGTAGGCAACGTTGTAGCCGC
>JACPFE010000123.1 GCA_016183145.1 Deltaproteobacteria bacterium
ATAAACTTTTAGGAACATGGGGCGGCAGATGGGACAATACTTGGACCGTTTTATTTGTATTGAAGCCTGGTATTCAAACGGAAAAAGTTGATGCCGTGGTTAAATGGCAAGAATTTAAGGGAAGAGAATTTTCTATTCAGACAGGAGAAGGCGTCATAAAAGATCTAAACACTATCGAGGCTGGACGCATAATAATAAGCTTGGACCCAGAAAATGAATTTCAAGCCATTGCGCAAGGAAATTTCCCTGAGTCTAGGAAGGCTAGTTTGAGACGGCTGCCCGACACAGACGTCCACAATCTAAACGACGCCTACTTGGATCACTGGTCCAAGGTGCGTAAGTGATGAGATCCCAGCCGAAGAAGAAAAAGCGACATTCTACTTCGACGGCCTAACTTTGCGCTTCAGGCCGATCGCTAAGAGCGCCGGCTGAGCTTTGCGTTATGGTGCGTAACGAGGTCAGGTAAACGGGAATATTGCGGCCTACCAAACGGAGGAGAACATGCAAGAGCTATCGAAAGCGGGCACTCGTCTCATCACGGTCGGCACAGCGGCTGGTCCGTCGCTGCGACCGCACCGGGTGCAATCGTCCAATCTCCTGACTGTCAACGGGACGCATTACGTCGTTGATGCCGGCGACGGCGTCGCACGCCGTCTTGCGAAGGCTGGTATTGATGTCCGAGAGATCGGAACTATTTTTATCACTCATCATCATGACGATCACACGGCGGGCCTTGGTACGCTGTTGTCGATTGCGTGGGATCGAAATCGTACCAAACCGATCCATGTGTATGGCCCGCCCAAGACAGAAGAGCTAATCAAGGCCGCTGTGCAGTATTTCACGATTAGTGCCGAGATTAGGATTGCCGACGGAGGCCGGACCGTACCCATAGCCGAGGTCTTCTTCGGCCATGATGTCGGCACCGGGCTGATTTACCAGGACGCAAACATCAAGGTGACGGCGATCGAAAACACCCATTTTGATTTCCATAAAGGCCCGGCTTCCAGCAAGCACAAGTCCTATTCCTATCGTTTTGAAACGCCTGATCGCGTGATTCTGTTTACGGGCGATACCGGCCCCAGCGGTGCCGTCACTGAACTTGCGAAAGGCGCCGACCTGCTCGTCACCGAAACTTCTTCGTGCGAAGATCGGAAGCAAGCGATGATCAAGGATGGTCGCTGGCAAGCCATGACCCCTGCCGAGCAGGCCGGCATCATGCGACAGGCTACCCAAGGTCACATGACCCTGAACGATATTGGGAGCATGGCGACACGCGCAAACGTCAAGACCGTGGTGCTGTCGCACCTGACCCAACGGGTCGGTACTGACGATTACGCGCCATGGGCCGAGGAGGTGAAGAAACACTTTTCCGGCCAGGTGCTGGTCGCAAAAGACCTGATGGAGTTTTAACCGGTTCAAAACAAGAAGGAGAACCCGGAGCATAACTTTACGCTTCAGACCGATCGGTAAGAGCGACGGCTGAGCTTCGCGTTGGACAGACAGGCGATGCCGAGGAGCAAGGAGGATATAATGATTCGTTCCACAGTCATGCTCGTCATGGCGCTGCTTCTCCCTGTCGAGGCGTTATCACAGGATCAGGCGGCGGGCATCGCCGGGGTGGTTGCGGCTGGCACGACGGTCGAGTTGGTAAAGGAAGGCTTTCAGTTCACCGAGGGCCCAGTCGGCACACCGGATGGAGGCCTCTACTTCGCGGACGTCCGGGCGAGCATCATGTATCGCCTCCACCCATCGGGCGACATCAACGTTTTTCGGGACAATACTGCCGCGGCGGGCGGCCTTGCGTTCGACCGGGCCGGTAACTTATTGGCAGTTGAGGCCGAGGGTAAGCGCATCATCCGAATCGACAGCCGTGGGGCTGTCGCGGTGATCGTAGCCCAGGCGGCCGCGGGTCAGGCATTTCTGAGGCCCAATGACTTGATCGTCGACCGACGTGGCGGCATCTACGTCACCGACCCAGGACCAATCGGCCACAAGGGCAAGGCGTTCGTGTATTACGTCCGGCCCGATGGACATGTGCTCCTCGTGTCAGACGACATTCGGTTTCCCAATGGGCTCACGCTGACGCGTGACGAAAAGGTGCTGCTGGTTGCTGATAGCCGCGGCAACATAATCTTTGCGTTCGACATACAGAACGACGGCAACGCCATCAACTGCCGCCCCTTCGCGCAGTTGCAGGGCATTCCAGAGGGGAAACTAAGCTTCGCTGATGGCATGGCTCTGGACAGCGCTGGCCGGCTATACGTCACCACCCTCACCGGCGTTCAGGTCTTCGACGCCGGTGGTACCTATGTCGGCACGATCAGGGTCCCTCGACAGCCCACCAACTTGGCCTTTTCGGGGCCCGACAAGCGGACGCTCTACATCACCGCCCGGGAAGGTCTCTATCGCCTGATAATGCTCTCCCAGGGCCCGGACCGACCTGGGAAGTAGTCCCTTCATGCAGTCCACACCGTCGATCTGTCATCGCCCTGCGACCGAGACTCATACCCGGTGCTGCCCAATCGTTAAACCATCGCCTTCGGCGGAACTGTCACTCCTCGAACGCCGGCTTTCTCGATCGCCCTGGCAACCAGCCCAGAGGCTTTTACATCCTCGATGAATTCACGCAGGTACTTTGCGCCGGCGTCGCGGCCTTTTGGAATGCCGAGCGCCTGCTCGATCGCCATGAATCGCCCTTCGAGCACGCGTGATCCCGGAAGCTTCCCGGCGTTTGCGACGAGGTGTTGTCGCACGCCCGCGATGACGTCAACCGTGCCTGCGACAATAAGTTCGAACGCCGCGTCAGGAGTCGGCGCGCGCACCAGTCGGGCATGCCGTAAACTGCGGCTCAGAAACAAATCGTACGCGCTGTTCGCGGACACGCCGACGCGCACTCCCTCGCGGTCCACGTCGGCGATGGCGCGCAGCGGCGAGCCCGGCGGCACAAGATACGTCCCTTCGATCTCTATATAGGCAG
>JACPFE010000738.1 GCA_016183145.1 Deltaproteobacteria bacterium
AGGAAGAAGGAAAGATCATCGCCGAAGGCCGCGGCGAAGCCAGCCGGGCCGTCGAAACCATGATGGGATCGGCGGAGGAAGCCAAGCGGCTCCACGGCGAGACGGTGCCGCTGGACGCTGACCCCACGGGCGGCAAGAAGCTCGGCTTCACGCTGCGCGTCCCTTGCGGTGTGGTGGCGGCGATTGCGCCGTTTAATTTTCCGTTGAATCTGGTGACCCATAAGGTCGGCCCGGCCCTGGCCGCGGGCAACACGGTTATCATCAAGCCGGCTTCGGACACCCCGCTCTCGGCCTTGAAGCTCACTGAGATCTTGCTCGAAGCGGGACTGCCGCCGGAAGGCATCCAGTGCATCCCCGGACCGGGCGGCGAGATCGGCGATGCTCTGGTCGCCGACCGGCGCGTGCGCAAGGTGACTTTTACCGGCAGCCGGGAGATCGGCGACCGCATTTGCCGCACCGCGGGTATCAAGAAAGTGACTATGGAGCTCGGTTCCAACAGTCCGGTTATCGTCATGTCCGATGCCGATCTGGATAAGGTCGCGACGGTCTTGGCGATGACGGGGTACGGTAACGCCGGTCAAACCTGTATTTCCACGCAGAGAGTACTGGCGGCAAAAAAGGTCTACGGCGACCTGCTGGGATCACTCAAGCCCAAAGTCGAGGCGCTGACCACGGGCAACCAGCTCGACGAGAAATCAAAAGTCGGACCGATGGTGAAGGAAAGCGAGGCGGTACGCGTCGACAGTTGGATCAACGAAGCGGTCGCCGCCGGCGCGCGCCTGGTTGCCGGCGGCGGCAGACGCGGCGCGATCTATATTCCCGCGGTGGTCGCCGACGTGCACCCGGATATGCGTATTTCGCGCGACGAATTGTTCGGGCCGGCGGTGGCGGTGACGCCGTTCGATACGATCGAGGAAGCCATCGCGCTGGCGAACGACAGCATTTACGGGCTGGCGGCCGGCATTTTCACCGAGAACGTCGAATGGGCGATGAAGTTCGCGCGCGAAGCGGAAGCGGGAAACCTGCATATCAACTGGGGCTCCCAGTGGCGCGTCGATTTGATGCCCTACGGCGGCCTCAAGGATTCGGGATTCGGCAAAGAAGGGCCGCGCTACGCGGTGGAAGAGATGACGGAGCTTAAGATGGTCGTGTTTCATTTGAATAGCTGATTTCGGAAATTAGCCGCAAAGAACGCAAAGTACACAAAAAAAAGAAATGAGATTCGTAGGGGCGGGTTTCAAACCCGCCCTCGTCGCTAGATTGGATGGTGAATGAGAACCGACGGACGAAAACTGAAACAGCTGCGGCCGCTAAAAATTACGCCGAGCTATCTGAAGACAGCCGACGGCTCGGTGTTGATCGAAGTCGGCGACACGAAAGTCATTTGCACGGCGAAGCTCGAAGAGCGCGTGCCGCCGTTTTTGCGCAATAGCGGCAAAGGCTGGATCACGGCCGAGTACGGCATGCTGCCGGGTTCGTCGCGGGAGCGCATCGGGCGCGAGTCGGCGCGCGGCAGGATCGGTGGGCGTACCCATGAGATTCAACGGCTCATCGGCCGCAGCCTGCGGGCGGTCGCCGATCTCAAAAGCCTCGGCGAGCGCACCATTTGGATCGATTGCGACGTGATCCAAGCCGACGGCGGCACGCGGACGGCATCGATCACCGGTGCCTACGTGGCGCTCGTGGAAGCCATGCGGAGCTGGCTCGACCGGGGGATCATAAAGACCGATCCCATCAAGGATTCGGTTGCGGCCGTGAGCATCGGTGTCATCGACGGGAAAATTCTTTTGGATTTAAGTTACGAGGAAGACTCCCGCGCCGACGTCGACATGAACTTCGTTATGACCGGCTCCGGCAAATTCATCGAAGTGCAGGGAACGGCGGAAAACGCGCCGTTCACCAGGAAGCAGATGGAACATATGGCGGAGATCGCCCAGAGCGGCATTCGCGAGTTGCTCAAGGCACAGAAGAAAGTATTGGCGTCTCAGTCCGAGAATATTCGACCGTGACCGAACTGCTCGTAGCTACCACCAATGAGGGAAAGTTCGCCGAGGTCCGAGCCTTTCTCAAAAGTCTTCCGCTGGCAATCGTTTCGCTCAGAAACCTCAGCAGTTGGCCCGCCGTCGTCGAGGACGGCGCGACCTTCGAGGAAAACGCGCTCAAGAAGGCGCGCGCGCTGGCGGAATATTCCGGCATGCTCACATTGGCTGACGATTCCGGTTTGGAAGTCGCCGCGCTCAATGGCGCGCCGGGCATCTACTCGGCGCGCTATGCCGGCGAAGAGGGCAACGACGACAAGAACAACGAAAAGTTACTGCGCGAATTGCAAGGGATCGCGGAGGGAAAACGCAGCGCGCGTTTTGTTTGTGCCCTGGCGCTTTGCGCACCGCCGCGGTGCGGTTTGAAAGAATGGACCGTGCGGGAATCCTGCGAAGGCCGCATTGCCTTCGAGCTTAGGGGACAAAACGGTTTCGGCTACGATCCGCTGTTTTTTTATCCTCCTTTCGGCAAAACATTTGGTGAGATCGACCGCGAAACCAAGGCGACGGTGAGCCACCGCGGTAAAGCGCTTAAGAAACTCGCCGAGATGTTGCCGTGTCTCGTCGATTTGTATACAAAACCTTGATTTCAACCCCTGCCCGTGTAGAATGACGCTGGTCGTTTGACGGGGCGTAGCGCAGCCTGGTAGCGCACCTGCCTTGGGCGCAGGGGGTCGGAAGTTCAAATCTTCTCGCCCCGACCAACAGAAAGTGCTGAGTAACGAGTGCTGAGGCGGACGGGGTCAGGAGCCTTTCGGAAGGGCTCCTGACCCCTTATCCC
>JACPFE010000124.1 GCA_016183145.1 Deltaproteobacteria bacterium
CCGCCGCGCGCTTGAGGTGGCCGCCGTCGAAGAGATTCAGCTTGTCGAGCAGCCCGGCGGCGGACTCGCGCAGCACGCTAGTATCCAGGCGGCGGCTTTCCTTTGCCAGCTTGCGGAAACCGGAGATCGCCGTTTTGGACAGGTCGCGGGGAGACAGCCGCGGCACCGGCGCGCCGTCCCAGGTGCGCCCCTGCTTGCGCAGGAGGAAGCGGTCCAGCGCCGCGCCCCTGAGCTCCAGCTTGGTGCTGCCGCTGCGCACATGGTATTCGCCCTTATAGCTCACGGGATACGAATGCGGCTCCACCACGATCTCCAGCCATTCCTTGCCGCGCTCCTTGCGCAGGTTCACGTCCACAACGATGCCCAGAATGTCCCGCACCTTGTTGGGGATCTCCTCGAGCAGCCGAGCCGCGTTCGGCACGCCGACCACCACACCCTTGTTGTTGCGCCCGATGTGCAGCACGCCGCCCTCGGCGTTGGCAAAGGAGATTGGAAAATTGACAATGGAAAATTATTCGGAACGCTTCGCTCGCCGCCAAGATGTTTCGCAAGCTCCACCAACCGCAGCGCGAAAGCAAAGGATTTAAGGAGCCGTGCCCGAGTCGCGAGTCTTGCTCAAAGTTTGCTTCCTGGCTTTTGCATCGCACGGCTCACGTTGGACGGATGGCACCCTAGAAAACTTGCAACCTCCGACGCCTGATAGCCTTGCTCCAGCACGGCCGCCTCGATGAATCCGCATCGCACTTCACCGATGGTTCTGCTCTTTCCCCGTCTTGCGCAGCTTGCAGTTCGAGCCGTGCAGGCCCGAAGCGTGGACAAGCGGATGGCGAGCCATGAGCCGTCACTACCACAAGAAACGCAAATATCGCAAGACTGACACGGCACCTGTTACCCACGGAGCTCATTTACCTTTACTTACATACGGGCACAGTGATAGTCCAAATAGCCAGAGGAGGGTATATCCATGAACCTATCTATAACCGCACTGACCTACGCGGCCGCCATTCTCTGGGGCCTTTGTTTTTTGCTCGTTGGCATGGCTAATTTACTGTGGCCTCCATATGGAGGAGCGTTCCTTGAGTTAATGAGTTCCGTCTATCCTGGATACCGGGCGGCAGCGAGCCTGGGCAACGTTATCGTGGGAACACTCTATGCCGTCGTGGACGGCGCGATCGGGGGCGCGCTCTTTGCGTGGGTATATAATGCCTTTGCACGGTGAAGCCGGTCGATCTTCTGTCTTTCCCCTTCAGCGCGCCGCAAAAAGATTCTGTCGGTAGAACAAGGAGGGACTCAGTATGGCAGTGACCGTCAAAAAGATCGTGCTTTGGCGAAAAGAGGTTGACAATAGGACCGGCATTCTTGCTAACGCTCTTGCGCCGCTTGCCAACGCAGGGGCAGACATCCATGTTGTGATGGCTTATCGCTTTCCGGGCCAGGAATCCAAGGCCGCAATTGAGCTTTATCCGGTTACGGGGAAAAAGTCCGCTGCTGCGGCCAAGGAAGCGGGATTCAGCGTGTCAGCCATCCCGGCTTTGCTGGTCGAGGGCGATAACCGGGCGGGGCTTGGCTACGCAACCGCGCAGGCCATCGCCGCTGCGGGAATCAACCTGGATTTTGTTGTAGCCCAGGTGGTAGGGCGAAAATATTCGGCTGTCTTTGGGTTTGAGTCTGACGCAGACGCCGCAAAGTGCGCTGCGATAATTCGACAAGCAGCGGCTGCTAAGAAAAGATAGGTCATCTAGTTTCACTGGCCCTCCGTATAAAGTATCGCGCCACTGACGGCAGCGAAGTGCGTAGCTGACTGGAGGATGCTTCTTGCGGGGTACCGCTTGGTGGATCTCTTATCGCGGCTTTTGGGTAATTGAATGTGACAGTGAATCAAAAAGCATCAACTCTAGTTTATGCCCGCAGCGCAGGTGAGGCACCACAATGCTTACGTACTCGCTGCATTTCGGGCAGGAGCGGTAGAGGTATTTGGCCATGGTGCGACCGACCCTATTTGCGCAGAGTCTCCAGTAATTGATTGACCATCTTCAACCGGCTAGACAGTTTTGCCTTATAGTCACTGGAGTCTGTATGGTGGAGTTCCATAGGCAATTCTCTTTGCTCGCTCTCCAATAACTCCACAACGAGCTGCCATTCATCGTCATTTAAGGGTAGCGTCTTGCCCATGTCATCCTCCGTGAATTTCCTAGACCAGAACTTCGTTCAAGGCGGTGACCTCTAAATCGTTCATAGTGGTTTCATCCGCGAGCTTACCGAGCATCTCCTGTGGGTCAACGTAGGTATAACTCACCAAGTTCGTGTTCCTTTCCCGGTTTAATTTTTCTTTGAATAAAAATCTTAACAGCCATGACAAGTCCTTCCATCAAAAGCGGTTACGGTTTCGATGCTTTGGCAGCATTGCAGGAAATTAAAGTGTAGAGCAATTAACCCTGTGTCCCTCCCGTTATCCGGCCAAGAACTTCACCACCTTTGGTTTTACCAATCTTTCAAAATCTCTGTAAGCCAATTTAATCAACTCCGTATGAGAACCCGAGTTAAACGCAATCTCCTCGTCTTGGGATAGACTTTCGTCCACAAAAACTTCCGTGCCATAGAGATTTCCAAAAGGCGGCATGGCTCCGACCTCTGATTCAGGAAACATGTCTCTAAATTCCTGCTCATTGGCAAGGTCAACCTTACTGGCTCCGGCCGCTCTTTTCAGAAGATCGAAACTCACCTTATATGAAGCGGGCAAAACAGCCATCGCCATTTTACCATCGATCTTCACCATGACCGTTTTTGCTAGCTCTTTTCCCGCAATGTGGGCAGATGCTGCAATCTCTTGAGCCGTGTACGCTAATGAATGGCTAATCGTAATATACTTAATGTCATGGCTATCCAAGAACTCCTTTAATTTTTGCATGGGCATACGGATCTCCTTAAGCTGGGTTATCTGGAGCTACCATTATTATCCACCTTTGAAACTTCCTGATTACGGAGCATGACAAATCGCCGGGCGCACTCCTCCTGACAAAAGTAGTAGCCATGGGACGAAACCGCTTCAGTCTTAGGCAGGTAGCTCTGACAGTGGAAACACCGAACCAATTCCTGTTCCTGATCGGGATGCTCCTGAGATCGCTTAAGACGCTCAGTTCTCTTTCGGAAGAAAAACATGTAGATGATGAGAAGAAAAAAGTAGGCAAGTACAAGAAGGATAAGCAATCTAAAAACGAACATGAGGATTCGCTCAGTCGGCTATCGACAACTTCAGATGAAAGGACATTTTAAGCAAACAAAAAAGCCAGCACACCCTTACGGAAAATTGCAAGGAGTAACTGGCCAAACATTTTCCATTTCCCCCTCTGAGGAGCGTTTTGCGTTCCTCTCTTACGCCTCACGTCTGAGGCCAAAACCAATGAGAGACGGGGAAGGCTTTTAATAGTCTTGTGACATGATTTGCATAGCACCATCGAAACAGAGTTTCAACGCAGCGTCCCTGCAAAATGTTTCGCCAACTGAAAGCAGATACCTTTACCGTACCGAGGGCCCTATTTGAAACACCGGGTGTTTCGGCGCCTCTGCAACGAAATCCTTGATAGCTGACTCCGGTGTCACATCAAAGGACCGGCGTCAGCCTCGCGATTCTTGCTCAAAGTTTGCTTCCCCGGTTTTGCAACGCACGGCTCACGTTGGACGGATGGCACTCTAAGAAACCGGCAACCTCCAACGCCTGATATCGTTGCGCCAGCACAGCCGTCTCGATATTGCTGTTGTCGCGGTCGCTCCAGTCACCGATATAGCGATAGCCGAGTTCGTCACGGAACCGAGCGATCACCTGATTCTGAGTTACGCGTTTGAGTTTGCCGACCGCGCTTGTTGCGGCACCTCCCAATGGCCACCCTTGGCCGGACCGACACGCTTGAGCCGACCAGATTTCACCAGCTTTGCACTGGCCCGCTCCACGGCGCTCACTGATTTTCCGATCAGACTTGCGACTTCGGCCAGCGTCATCTGCGGATTGTCCCTCAGCATCTCAAGGATTTTCCCGGGCGTTTTCCCCGAACTTTCGGCCCCCCCCTCCGCTGGGATCACCGCCAGATACTTCGGCGAGAAGGCAAACTCGATCCACAAATCACCGGGCTGATAACGGATTCTCGGCTCCGGTGCGCCCGCTTCGCGGCACGCGTCGAAAATTCGCTGGACGCCGCGCCCCCAAGCCTCGATCTGACCGGCACGGAAAAAGGCGTTGGCCACCGAGGGATTGAAGGGCCGTGAGGAATGCTCGCCCAACAGATTCGTCACCGACCAATTGGCGGGCAACTCACCCGGATTCCAGATCTTCAAGCGGTCGCCATGCACCCGGATTTGAATCGGCGCTCCAACGGAATAGTCCTTGTGCATGATCGCGTTCAACACCGCTTCGCGCAACGCCACTTCCGGCACGGGCAGGGTTTCCACCCGGTGGATGCCCCGGTAGCCGATCGCCGCCTTCAGATACTTGGTGAGCAGCAGCTCCATCGTCTTCTGCGCCTGGCTGAACAGGTCACCATGCACTTCTTCGTGGTAGAGCAGTTCGTGGGAATTACGGGGCCTGCCTGGACACGTTGCGAGTTTTTTCCGGTCTCGCCCACACGGGTCGGTCGTGAGCCATGCAAAACGCTCGATTTGTTTAGAAAGGAAGGCTTGGCCCCCATTCCTGGCTTAGGTTTGCTTGACCGATCAGACCTTCGCGCCACTTGGGAATTGATGCGGGGAACGGTCGCTTCGGAAACCCACTTACTGCTTAGGCGATGCCAAAGAGACTTGCTGAAATGGCTCGCCCGCCTTGCGCGGCCCGATGCGAATGGTCACTTTTCGATCTAATCGCTTGAGAAAATCGAGTAGCTTGTCGGTGGTGAAACGGCTGTAATGGCCATTCATGAGGTGCGACACGTCGGATTGCGAAATGCCGAGAACAGCGGCGATTTCGCGCTGCTTGAGGTTTTTCGCTTCGACGACTTTGTGGACGCAATAGCCGATCTGCGCCCGTGCAAACAGCTCGTCCGAATCCTTGAGCCCAAGGTCGGCAAAGACGTTGCCGCTGCCCTCTTCAAATTTGATTTTCTTATGCCTCATGTTTCGCAAGTTCCTTTGCCTCTTTGTACCGTTGCACGATCAAGTCCACATCTTTCTTCGGCGTTTCAATGCTTCGCTTCGACTTTTTCTGAAATGCGTGCAGCACATAAAGCTTCTTTCCCAGTTGGACCGCGACAACCGTGCGATAAGCATTCTTGTCGTACCGCAGCGCAATCTCAAAAACCCCGCTGCCAATCCCCTTGAAGGGTTTTGCATTCGCTGGCATCCCGCCGAATTGGATTAACTGCAATTCATCCCCAATCAGTTTTTGCGCCTCTTCGGGAAATGCCCGGAGGTTCCTTTTCGCGTTTCCCATCCACACCACCGGCCGCAGTATCGGAACCTCAAAGGCCAAATCTGATGGCCTTCTTTTATATTAAATTTACAATAACACAAATCCGAAACTCAGACCATGCCTTCGCCGAAGTAAACTCATCCCAAGCCAGGGGGCCGGGGGTCAAGCGGGATATTTGAAGAATCTTTTGCGACGAGACGTGAAAGTGTTGTCCGGCTTGCGATTCTTGCTCAATTTTTCTTCCCCGATTTTTTCGGCGCACGGCTCACGTTGGACGGATGGCACCCTAAAAAACTGGCAACCTCCGACGCCTGATGCCCTGCTCCGGCACGGCCGCTTCGATGAACCCGCGTCACACTTCACGATGGTTCTGCTCTTTCCCCGTCTTGCCACAGCTTGCGGTTCCGGCCGAGCACGCCGACCCGTGGACACGCGGATGGCCCCGTATTGTCGAAGGGGCGAGGGGTTTCCACCATCCCTGAAGGAGACACTAAATAAGCGCTTCCAATCCCTTGCGATCGAGTAGGTCAAGAAGCTTTAGGGATGGCCCGCTTGGTTGCTTGGCACCGATCTCCCACTGACGAACAGTCGAAACGCTCGTGTTGAGCACCGTCGCTAGGACGGCCTGGCTAATGCGGTGTCGTTCCCGCAAGGCGCGAATCTTGTTGCGCGAATAGCGCGGTATCGGCGGAAGACATAGCGCGTCATACTCGCGCATCCGGCGTTTAGTAATGAATCCGGCTGAATGAAGATCGGTCGCTGTTTGGTGAACCGTTTCAAGAATCCGGCTTTTCCGGTGCGTCTTAGTTTTCATGGCATATCTCCTGCAATCTATTTGTCGCTACCGCGTTTTGTATCTGTGTCACAGAAAGGCGGAGAAGATCGGCAGCGAGAGATTTGAGCGCTTTTAACTCCTTAGCGTCGATATTGTCGCGATCGTTTTTTTCGAATCCAAAGACGAAAAACCAGCGGTCTAGACTGTTTGTCGCAACCAGGGTGCGGGCGCTGCGGCTTTTGCCGCGTGCTCCTCCGAACCGCCAACGGGACCTGAAGCCGGCCGCGCACTACTGGAAGAGGCGGCTACATCCATGGGAGGCTGGGCCATCGACCGAAAGACCGAGTCATAAAAACTCGCCTCATTTCCGAAGTATATTACTTGGTGAATTAGTTCGCAATTCCCGCCATGCGGTTTGAAGTGACGTAAAAGCATCTGCATGGTAGGTTGGGCAAAAAGCGCGTGGAGTCAAAATGACGACGAATATCCAACCGAATCATCACGAATCGGTTCATAGGCAGGTAGTGCGGAGCTACTTTCATAAGGTGCTTGACCAGGGCAACGTGGAACTCATCGAGGATCTTTTTCATCCTCAGTGTGTGATGCACCGCCCTGGAGGGACCGTTGTCGGACTGGATGCCGTTCGCAACGTCGTGGCGCACCGCAAGGAGACATTCTCGCAGTTTGGAACTGAGATCCACGACATGTTTGGCTCTGGCGGCCGCGTGGTGGCACGGCTGACTCATCGGGGAGTCGGCGGCGGCATCTGGCGCTTGCGTCCTGGGAGTTTTGACATTAGCGGCAAAACGGTGACCTGGAACGCCATCGCGATCTTTCGCTTCGAGGCGGACAGGATTATAGAGGAGTGGGTTATGCGCGACGAGTTGGGAATCATCCTGCAATTGGGGCTTTTCCCAACGGTCTAGCTTCAAGTGCGGAATCTGGGCTTTCCGCCCGCCATGATGCGGAGAACCCAGAAATCACTGGGCGCGGAGAAAAATGTTGGTTAGGATCGAAAGGAGAAGTATGGTGCCGGAGGGGGGACTTGAACCCCCACAGGGTTGCCCCTACCGGATTTTGAGTCCGGCGCGTCTGCCATTCCACCACTCCGGCACTTCAATGAAATCAGTCACTTAGGTTTCCCCTTCGGCGCCGTTTTGCGCTTACTGTGTCGAAACTGCTTGTGTGACTGTGCGAGAGGCTCTACTTTGCCCGCCTTTTCTGCGTCTTTCAAGTAGCCGTCCAGCGCCGCGCCAGCGAGCCGCAGGTCTTCGTTGTCCACCACTCGATAGAGCTTGTAGATTGCCAGCGTCTTGCGGTTCATAAACTTGCTGGCGACGGTCTCATGTACGCCTGCTCGTGAAAGGTTTCGTGCCGCTGATCGGCATAAATCGTGAACCAAAAGTCCAGTGCGATTTGCTGCTTCAGTTGCTTTTACCCATTCTGCGCGAAAATCCTTGATCGGCCGGCCGTTACGATGAAAAACAAACGGGCATTCCGCTCGGCGTAATCCATGGCGCCGCTGCAGAATCTCCTCGATGCCGGCAAAGAAGGGCAACGTGATTGGCTCCTTGTTTTTCGAAAGTTCGCTTCGCATTGTAACCGTGCCGTGGATTAAATCAACGTCACGCCACTCAAGACCCCGGCCTGCGGAAACGCGCCAGCCCGTCGAGTAGAGAAACTCGATGAGATCTGCCACGTCACTATCGTCAAAGTGAGTGAGTAGGTCTGCGAATTCTCCTGGGTCGATAAACCCTGTCCGCCTTGCTTCGCCTTTTAGAAGTTCGATGAGTGGAATACTCGAGAGCTTGCCGTGCCGGGCGCCAAGGCGAAGCATGCGCCGCAGATAACGAAGCTCGCCGTTGATCGTTGCCGTGGCCGCTTTCTCTTCGAGCCGGAAAGTTACGTATGCGTTGATCTTATCGACGGTGATCGCCTTTACTTTCCAGCCTTCGAAGTAATTCAGCACCGGAGTTAATTTCCAAAGCGCATCTTGGAGTGAGCGTTGGTTGTTCGCCCGGTAATCGGCCTTCAAAAGCTCGAGCAGGTCCGAGATGTAAACACGATCTTGGTTCGGCACGAACGTGCCCCGGCCCATCTCGGCGAGCCGTTGCTTGAGTAACGCACGTGCTTGAGACTCACTTTCGAGACGGGACGATTCCACCCGTGTCTCGCCTTGCCACGGATAGGCAATCGAGTAGAACCGAGACTCGCCCGTTGTTCCATCGGGTTTTTTCCACTTGCGCTTGAAGACACGCCCTATTGCCATAGGTAATCGGATCTCTCGAGTTGGTGTGAAACTAGGATTCCTCGCGACGGTCGGTCGTCGTTCAGGCAATCCTGCTCATAAGCCGAGGGCGTCGGAGAAACGAGCGACGAGAGATATGGAGACCGCCAAGAGGGACTTCAGCATCGGTCGCCTGAGGCGTCTTTCAACTCTGCTGTGCTTTGAGCTTCCGCTGGATCTCTTGCTGAATCTTGTATTGACTGAAACGAATCACGTTCTCACTGAGCCGTACAGCATAGGGCAGGTGACCAGCATGCTTGTATAACCAGCGCTCGGATACCTGCAAAAGTTTTGCGGCCTGGCCGGCAGTGAGTAATTGATCCTCTACAGAACGAGCACCATTTGATTTTAAAATTGGTGCAAGCTCCTCGCGGATAATTGCTCGAAAACTTTCCTCAATGTTCATTGCCATGTCCTTGTTTCAGCCCTTTTCGCATCCAGAAATTTGTGTTCCTGGCGATCTTCCGGCGACTTTCCTTTCCATTTTTGGGTTTGGCCCTTGAACGCTTCCGCTGGCCCATCCAGAGCC
>JACPFE010000756.1 GCA_016183145.1 Deltaproteobacteria bacterium
GCCAATGGTAACATCCTGACAAAAACCCGTTGGACTAACAAGTCACCATTTGCGAGCTATTCGCCTTTCTCGCCGGACGCCTATGAGCGTTACTTTTCCAAGAGCTTTTTCATCCTCGCGACGATGTCGGGCGACTGGCTGGTCACCTCCTTCGCGAGCTTTTCCAGCTCGTCGCTCGTCGATGGATCAATCTCTAGTTTCTTTTTCGTGGCGTCGGCGATCGCGGCCTCGTCCTTCAGAACGCGATCGAATGCATCGCGGATGATCTTGACCCGTTCCGCGGGCGTGTTGGGCGGCATGACGTAGGGGCGCCCGAAGTCCCCACTGGCGAGAACCAAGGTTGCCAGGTTTCGCCCGGCCTGCTGTGTTTTGTACTGATCCATCAGTTCATAGATCGTCGGCGTGTCTTTCAGCCGCTTGTCCCGTTTGCTGCCGGTCTGCACCAGCACGTTGACGAACTTGTTCTTGCGCCAGGTGGTGAAGGGTTCTCGGGCAAAGAATGCGGTCACGGTAAAGGCGCGGCACACGACCTCGTTTCTCTCCACCGCCAGATCGATGTCTTGCCCGGCTTGATAACCGAGCACGACGTCGAAATGGGTCCCGATCGTTTCATCCAGCAATTTCGGTACGTAATAGGCCGTGGAACTGGTCCCGGTGGCGCCGCATTTTGGCGCCGGCGATGCCTTGATTACGTCGTGTATCGTCTTAAACGGCGAATCCGCGCGCATGTAGAGCAGATGATTCGAAGTGACGGGGCTGCCGATCCAGGCGAACTTGGCCCAGTCGTATCGGACCTCCTTGCGTCCAATGATCTGATCGAAATAGAGCGCGGGAAAAATGGCGCCGATCGTCAAGCCGTCGGGGTTGGCGACGTTGTAGACGAAATTCGCGGCGATCATAGAAGCGGCGCCCGCCATGTTTTGCACGATGATATTGGGATTGCCGGGAATGTATTTCGGCATGAATTGCGCGAAGTGCCGGGCGTAAAGATCGTAAACATCCCCCGCCTTGGTGCCGGCAATGATGGTGATGGTTTTACCTGCGTAATAAGGCGACTGCGCCATACCCGCCGAAGTCCATACGGCTGCCGCTAATGAAATGCCGGTTGCGTAAATGAATCGGTGAATCATAAATGACCTCCAATGTCGGGGTTTTTCGTTTTTGGTCGCCTGTGTCATAAGTCGTTCCTTTCCTCGTGAGATTTCTGGATTAATTGAACCGGTCGATGGCATCACCCGTGCGCGCACGCAAGTTCGTCTCGTTCTCGGCATCGATCTTAAGTTCAAGCGTGCGAATCGGAAACGGGATAACGATTCCTTCTCCTTTGTAGCGCTCATGCAGTTTTTTGATGAACTCATGCTTGATCAGATAACCGTCCACAAATCGCTGGGCGCGCAGGATCACCGTAAAATCGATGCTCGATTGATTAAACGTATGGTAGCGAATAAACGGCTCAAAACCGCAGACCCCGCCAACTACGGTTTGCATGGTTTCCTTGGCGACCTCACAAGTGACGCGCTCAACCTTTTGCAAATCGCTGTCGTAGTGCACCCCGACTTCTACGAGGATGGCGACTTCCGGATCGGGGAGATCATAATTGACAATCGTGCTTTGGACTAGCTTGCTGTTCGGCACCACGGCCGTTTTGTTCGGTAACATCTTGATGCGCGTGCTGCGCCAGCCGATTCGCTCCACGTAGCCTTCGTCGCCGCCTTCCAGACGTACAAACTGCCCGACCTCCACCGGCCGGTCAGCCTTGATGTGCAGGCCGGCAAAGGCGTTGCCGAGAGTATCTTGCAGTGCGATCGCCACGGCCAGGCTGCCGATTCCCAGCGTCGTGAGCAGCGGAGTGAGTGAAACGCCCAGGTTATCGAGGATGAGCATCCCGCCGACGATCGTGATAACAATTTTGGTCAGAAGCTCGACCGAGGCCTGAATGCTGCCCAGGGGCCGGTAACGCCCGGCGATGTTGCGCAGGACCAGCAACGTTCCCTTCCCCGCGATGAAAATCGTGATCCCCAGTCCGGTCAGCGAAAGCAGACGATCCGCCGAGCGCTCAATTTTGGGCGGCAAGGACGCCCAATCTAGAATCAACCACAACCCCAGGACCGTCATGAGTGGAAAGAGATAGTGCTCGAGTAACCCCATCAAGCGGGCATCGAGATTGATGGAGATTCGCTTTGCGGCCCTCCGGATAAGCAGCAGGCTGACGCAGGAAACCGCGTACGCCGCAATGAGGGCACCGATAATGAACAGCGGCAGGATCACACCCGGCGTCATCGGAATGTGAAAACCGAACAAATCGGCAATGATGGCGTTCAAATCCATGGCGCTATCTCTCGTTCCTCAGCCGGCCCAAAGACTTCGCACCATCTTGCCATCGAGCCGTACCCACTCGAAGAGCAGACCATCTGGAAATGGGAGTTCTAGTCCGTAATCAAACAAGCCGTAGAAAAACAACCAGCAGGCCGCAGTGATCGCCAGCGTGACGGCCGCTCGTGGTTACCCATCCAACGGTCGACCTCCTACCTTTTGCGCCTGTAGCCGTTCTTGCAACTGGCGCCGCGTCAGCAACCTCGTTCCGGGAATCGGATGACTGAGAAGCTGCTTGAGAAAACGGCTCGAATACCTGGAACCACGGTCCAGAACCACGATGATCTCCATCGATGGGTTGATGTCGCGCAGATTGAAAATTGTTTCCGTGACGGTGATCAACAAGCCCCGCGAGACCAACACGGCCCCGTCGAACGGTTCACGGTGAACTCGCTCAAAGGCGGTTTTGCCGTCCGTCACCGTAACAACCTCGCAGCCCGCGGCGCGCAGGCGCTTTTCGAGAATCGTCTCGTCGTCGGATCCAACCAGGATGACCTTGCCAAGCTTCGGTATTCGCTCGGCGTCGGGTGAAGTCGCCATCATTTCGTTGACAGCCCGAGAGCTTCGGATTCCTTGCGGGTTTTTCGCCCCAGCCTCGGTTACCACGAAATGCGCCGGCTCAGGTCTGCTCAGAGCGCTCATAGAGACCCACCCGACGGTGCCGCACCCGGTATTGATAACGCAGCGGTTCGCGCAGCCGCTTCGATCCAGGCTTTCTGTGTACGCGCTTATTGCGCCATTGCATCAAGCCAAGCCGCAGATAACCCGGGTTCAAGCGCAGGGTTTCGCAAATGTTTTCGAAAGAAAAAGGCGAGGCCATATCCAGGCTGGAAATCCAGCCAGCCGCATCATTATACAAATTGCGACTTTTCGCGTCCGTCGCGCCGGCATATCTTTGGAAGCATTCGATGGCATCCGTCAAAACCGCGAACATCAGTTTTTCTTCCGCGATCGTATGAGGCTTTTGCCGAAAAACGTGGAGGTATTGATATTGGGAGATAGCGTCGGGTTCGTACAGATAAGAGCGCCTCTGCTCGCCGATAGATGCGGCTAAGTTGTTCACGATTTCCCCCTTATTGTCTGTTTCAGTCAACATACAGCAAGATGCAAACCAACAAGACAAAGCAATTATGATTCGGTGAGTTGCGTGAACGACCCAAGAACCAGAACGCCGATAATCGCGCGCCATGTAAAAATCATTCACACGAGCACGATTAACGTGGCTAAATGTGGCGCAATTGGTAACACGATCCCGACGACGCGGAACCGTCGATGGCAAAAGACTCGCAAACGCGGGAACTTACGGAGCTGAAGGTTAGTAAAGTGTGTGCACGACTTGCACACTCATCCTAGGTGATGCTTTCTGAGCTTGTTATAAAGCGCGCGCCGGCTGATGCCGAGAATCGACGCAGCCAGTTTTTTATTTCCCCCGACATGCGTGAGGGTCATGCGAATCAGTTCTTTTTCGACCGAATCCAGACGCGCGCCGACTCGGACGGAATAGGTGGGTCGGGCTGCATCTGAATCCGCGTTCGCCGCGTCCTTGATCCTTTGCGGGATCAGCTCCGGCGTGAGTTCTTTTCCTTCGAGCATCAGCACCGCAGTCTGAACGACGTTTTTCAGCTCGCGAACGTTGCCGGGCCAAGGATAGCGTCTGAGCAGCCGGTATGTTTCGGGCGACACTCTTTCCACATCCTTGCCGTATACCCCGGCATAGCGGGAAAGAAAATGATCGGTCAGCACGGTCACGGCTCCCGGGCGATCGCGCAGCGCAGGCACGCTTATGTGGAACACATTGAGCCGGTAAAAGAGATCTTCCCGAAACCGTTTGTCCTGAACGGCTTTTTCCAAATCCTCGTTGGTCGCCGCGATGATTCGCACATCGACGGCGATGCTCGTGTTGCCGCCGACCCGGCGAAAACTCTTCTCGTCCAGAACCCGCAGCAAGGACACCTGAGTCTTTTCATCCATGGTAGAGATTTCATCTAAGAACACGGTTCCACCGTCCGCCTGTTCGAAAATACCGGCAGCCGCTTCTTGCGCCCCCGTGTAGGCGCCTTTTTCATGGCCGAAAATCTCGCTGGCGATGAGCTCGCGGGCCATCGCACCGGTGTTCACAGTTATGTAGGGTTTGCCATTCCTGGCGCTACGCCTGTGGATGGCGGCGGCAATCAGGTCCTTACCCGTTCCGGTCTCGCCGGTGATCAATACCGGAATATCGACCGCCGCGGCTTCCATAATGCGCCGGATAACGGCGCCCATGGGCAGACTAACCGCGACGATTCCTTCGAACTCCATCGGCAGAGTGATCTCTGGAGCGATGATGCACTTCTTCGGATTCACCTGTCGTTTCGCAGATATATTCATGGTTGCATCATCAGCGGTTGCCGATTTCCCGGCGCCCCGGCTTTGTCTCGCTTCCCGCTCCACCGACGACGGATACTCCAATATTTGCGACGACAACGCAAGACTCGCCGGGTCTCGTTCACGCGTCAGTCGAGGCGTACGCAAAATCCCTTTTGATATTTTCGCCCGCGGAGGTTAATAAGAATCAAGGGGGAGTTATCTATGGCTGCCGGCCCCGCGGAGCGTTTGACGTCCAAGCTTGTTGAAATCACCATCGACCTAACCCTGGCCGCTGTTCGCATCGTCCTGCTCGTCGCCGCCGCTTATGCTCTGACAAAAATCGCGCGCGCGGCTCTCAACCGCCTGGAATCGCTCCTCGTCCGCGCCTCAGCAGCCAAGGAAACCGACCCCGGCTCCGCGGCGAAAAGAATCAAAACCCTGATCAGCGTCCTGTGGACGATCAGCGCCGGATTGATCTGGTTCATCGCTGCGCTGGTGTCCCTAGGACAAGTCGGCATCGACCTGGGACCGATCCTTGCCGGCGCCGGCATCGTCGGCCTCGCCGTCGGCTTCGGCGCGCAGCATTTGGTACGCGACCTGGTCAGCGGTTTCTTCCTGATCCTGGAGAATCAGATCCGCGTCGGTGACGCGGCGGTGATCAACGGTACCGGCGGCCTTGTGGAATCGATCTCCTTTCGAACCGTCGTGCTCAGGGATCAAGCCGGAGTCGTCCATGTTTTTCCCAACGGCTCGATCAGGACCCTATCCAACATGTCGAAGGACTGGTCGGCCTACGTAATCGACGTGCCGGTCGCGTACAAAGAAGACACCGACAGGGTGATTGAAATCATGCGCCAGGTCGGCGATGGGATGCGAGCCGAGTCCAAATTTGGCGCGGTGATGTTGGAGGCCATTGAGATCTTCGGCGTCGACGCCTTTACCCAATCGGCCGTCACCAT
>JACPFE010000757.1 GCA_016183145.1 Deltaproteobacteria bacterium
GTCTTTGCGCGAGTCCGTCCGAATACCTTCCCCCTTGACGGGGGAAGGCCAGGATGGGGGTGCTTCGCACGCTATCAAATCACAAGCACCCCCACCTTAGTCCTCCCCCGTCGAGGGGAGGACAGAACGCAACGACAGCCACTGTCAATTCAGCACCCCTCCGAGTAAACAAACCGCCCTAACTCTTCCACCCGTTCCCAGCTCCCCGCTTCGGCGAACTCGATCGACTTGGCGACTTCCCGCGCCACCTCTTCTTGCATGCGCGCCCAATCCTCCTCCCGCCACAGATCCTGCTCTTTCAATCTTTGGACGAGGTTGGCAATCGGATCGCGCTTCTTCCACTCCTCGACCTCTTGTTTCTCACGATAGAGCTCGGGATCGTACATCGAGTGAGCTCTGAAGCGGTAGGTGCGAAATTCCAAGAAATGCGGGCCGCCGCCGGCGCGCACGGCAAGCGCAGCTTTCTTGGTTGCCGACTCGACGGCGATCACATCCATGCCGTCCACCGGCCAGGCCGGCATTTCAAAGGCCGTCGCCTTCAAGCAAAGATCGGTCTCCGACTCCGAACGGCTGAGCGCCGTGCCCATGGCGTAGAGATTGTTCTCGCAGCAAAACAGCACCGGCAGATTCCACAGCGCGGCGAGCAAAACAGCACCGGCAAATTCCACAGCGCGGCGAGGTTCATCGACTCGTGAAACTCGCCTTCGGCGACCGCGCCTTCGCCGAAGAAGCAGGCGGTCACCTGCTGGCGTCCCGAGATCTTGTCCGCTAAGGCAAGGCCCACGGCGAGCGGCAAGCCGCCGCCGACAATCGCGTTGCCGCCGTAAAAGCGCGTGGCGGCATCGAACAGATGCATCGAGCCGCCGCGCCCGCGGCTGCAGCCCTCGACCTTGCCGTACATCTCCGCCATGATCGCGTTCGCCGAGACCCCGCGCGCCAGCGCGTGGCCATGCTCTCGGTAAGTGGCGACGATGGCGTCTTGAGATTCCAGCGCCTGCATGGCGCCGACGGCCACCGCTTCTTCACCGATGTAGAGATGGAGGAAACCGCGGATCTTGGTCGCCTGGTAAAGCTCGGCGCATTTCTCTTCGAGCCGCCGGATGCGCAGCATCTCCTTGAGCAAGTGGAGAGCATGCTCAGGATCGATCGCCGGTTGTCTTCGCTTATTCCTTTGCATGGCAATATCTGAAAATCTGCCCATTGCGCGTAAATTCCGGGAAGGTTCACCGCGGAGGCGCGGAGGACGCGGAGTAAAGAGTTTCTGATCAAAAAATGCTCCGAACTCTGCGAACTCCGTGTCTCTGTGGTGAAATTCTCTTTCTTCTTTAGTTGCGGCTTTGCCGCGCTAGGCCATCAGTCGTTCTCCAGCGTCGAAATATCTCCTTCGGGCAGTCCAAGCTCTCTCGCCTTGAGCAAGCGGCGCATGATCTTGCCGCTGCGCGTCTTCGGCACGCTGTCGCGGAAATCGATTTCCCTTGGCGCGACGGCGGGTCCCAGACGCGAGCGCGCGTGACCGAGCAGTTCTTTGCGCAAAGTTTCGCTGGGCTCACAACCGCGCTTGAGCGACACGAACGCTTTCACCGCTTCGCCGATCAAGGGATCGGGTTTGCCGATCACGCCCGCCTCAGCGACCGCCGGATGTTCCATCAGCGCGCTTTCGACTTCAAAGGGACCGATGAGATGTCCTGCGGATTTGATCACATCGTCGGCGCGGCCGACGAACCAGAAGTAACCGTCGGCGTCTTTCCTGGCGAGATCGCCAGTCAAATACCAGCCGGCAGCGAAACATTTGCGGTAGCGCTCCTCTTCATGGAGATAGCCGCGGAACATCGACGGCCAGCCTGGCCGCAATGCCAGTTCGCCCTGGACGCCCGCTTCCGTCAAAACGTCCACGGTTCCGTCCTTGTGCGGATGCACAATCGCGGCCTCGATTCCCGGCAACGGTTTGCCCATGGACCCCGGACGAATCGGCATCGCGCGGTAGTTGGCGATCATGATGCCGCCGGTCTCGGTCTGCCACCAGTTGTCATGAATCGGTAGCCCAAACGCCTCTGTGCCCCAAACAACCGCCTCAGGATTCAGCGGCTCGCCGACGCTGGAGATAAAACGCAGGCTGCTGAGATCATATTTGCGAATGATCCCTGTCCCGGCTTTCATCAACATGCGCACCGCCGTCGGCGCCGTGTACCAGACCGTCACTCTCTGTTCTTGAATGAGCCGATACCAGCGCTCGGCGTCGAAATCGGCTTCATCGATGATGCTGCTAATCCCGTGGGTCATCGGCGAAATGATGCCGTAGGAAGTCCCCGTCACCCAACCGGGATCGGCGGTGCACCAGAATATATCGTCGGGATGAAAGTCCAGCGCGTAGGTGCCGGTGATATGATGCGCGATGACCGCTTTGTGAACATGAACCGCGCCTTTGGGCCTGCCGGTCGTACCGGAGGTAAAGTGAATCAGCGCCATGTCCTCCGGGTCCGTCGGCGGAATCTCGAAGCGATCGCTCGCCTCGGCCATCAGTTTGCGAAAGTTATGCGTGCCTGGCGGAGATGGGTCATCCGGATCGCCGATGACCAGGACATGTTCGAGATGAGGCAGAGCCGAGCGCAACTCGCTGATTTTGCGTCTGCCGTATAGCAGATCCGTGGTGACCAACACTTTTCCTTCGGCAATCGTGAGGCGCTGCTGAATCGGCTCCGGCCCGAATGCGGAGAACAACGGGCAAAAGACGCTGCCGTTCTTTAGAGTCCCCAGAGCCGCGATGTAGAGTTCGGGAATTCTGCCGGCGAGAGCGAAAACCCGATGGCCTTTGCCGACGCCCAGTGTCCGCAGAACGTTGGCGAATTGGTTGGTGAGCCGGTACAGATCGCCATAGCTGAAATCGCGCGCCTCGCCCTGCTTGCCGAGCCAGCGCAGCGCCAGATGATCGCGCAGCGGGCCATTGGCATGCCGGTCGATGGCCTCGTGAGCGATGTTCAATCCGCGCTTGCCGGGCAGGCCTTCGAGCTGGCGTTCCGTTTCCTGCCACGAAAACGCCGCGCAGATGCGCTCGTAATCGAGCAGATTCGGCGTCACTCGCCAATTTTCCCGATCTTTCTTTATCGCCGCGAAAGCCATCTTCCGACTCGTTAATCCGCCGCGGCAATCACGCCATGCTCCATCAGCGTCTTGGTTTGCCGCTGTGCCCTGCCGATGATTTTGCTCGCTTCGTCGATCAACTGGTTTTTGCTCCGCACTTTTCTCGCCACACCCTGCTCGATCGCCTTCAAACCGACCGCCGCCGCTTCTTGCGGAAATACCTCCCACTCTTCCATCGCCGGCAAAATGCGCTCCTCGGATAAGCCTTTGCTGTCGGCGCAGCGCGCCAGCTCCTCGGCGGCGGCGATGCACATTTCGTCCGTGATCGTGGTCGCTGCCACATCGATGACGCCACGAAAGATCGCCGGGAAACCCAGCGAATTGTTCACTTGGTTGGGAAAATCGGAACGGCCGGTGGCGACGATCCGCGCGCCGGCCTCCTTGACTTCCCAGGGCCAGATTTCGGGAACCGGGTTAGCGCACGCAAAGACGATCGCGTCCTTCGCCATCGCCTCGACCCACTCCGGCTTGATCACTCCCGGCCCCGACTTGGCGAGCGCGATACAAACGTCGGCGCCTCTCAACGCTTCGGCAATGGCGCCGGTGCGGTTTTCTGGGTTGGTTCTCTGGCAGATCTCCCATTTGAATTCATTTTCCGGCGCTCGCAGATCTTCTCTGCCTCTGTGAAGAATTCCTCGGCTGTCGACCATGATCAAATTGGTCGGTGGAAATCCGGCGGCGATCAACACCCGTTGAACCGCGAAATTCGCCGCGCCCACGCCGATCAAAGCGATGCGCGCCGACTGCTTGCTCTTCCCGACGATTTTGAGGGAATTGATCAGACCTGCCAGGGTAACGGCCGTGGTTCCTTGTTGATCGTCATGCCATACCGGAATCGTCATCTCCCTGCGCAAACGATCGAGAATGTAAAAGCATTTCGGCTTGGCGATGTCCTCCAAGTTGATCCCGCCGAAGCTCGGCTCCAACCACTTGCAGGCTTGAATGATTTGCTCCGCATCCTTGGTAGCGAGACAAATCGGAAACGCATCGACGCCGCCAAGGTATTTAAATAAGATCGCTTTCCCTTCCATCACCGGCAGCGCGGCGTGCGGGCCGATATCGCCGAGTCCCAGCACCCGGGTGCCGTCGGAAATCACCGCGACAAAGTTGGCTTTGTTGGTGTGGTCGAATACCCGTTCCGGGTGCTGCGCGATATCGCGGCAGGGCGCCGCCACTCCCGGCGTATACCAGATCGAAAAATCGCCACAACTCCGAATGCTGCATTTCGGCGTCACTTCCAGCTTGCCGCGATACAAAGGATGCAAGCGCATGGCGTCTTCATTGGGCTTTTGCGCCTTGGCTAAGAGTTCCGCAACGTTTGGCTTCATGTTGCTCTCGCTCCCAAACTAATTCTTCGCCGAATTCGCTGACACCAAAATCCGCAAGAAGCGAGCCAATGACCGGAAATAGGAAGCCGCCGGTTTCCTGGCGTTTGGCGCGGATCGCTTTTCAGAACTGCAAAGACTCGGCGGCAGTTTTTTCAAAAATGAAAAATATCCGCCTCAGAATTTCGCGGGTTGTCGGTCGCGTAAGTGATGTTCTGGCGGCATTGATATTGCACTTTCTAAAATTCGCCAGTTCGCAGCTATCGGAACGTCGACAGATTGTCACAGGAGGTAAAACCATGAAGACCGCGCCCACGTATCGTTACCAACTGACCGGCGGAAAATCCAAAAGAAAAACCAGCCCGGATGTTTTCGAGGGTACTCTTCAAAAGACCCAGGTCTGGCTTAACGACTTGATGTTCGAATTGGAGTGGGAAGACAGGCCACAAAAGGCGTACTTGGCGATGCGCACCGTGTTGCATGCGCTGCGCGACCGGCTCACCATCGAGGAGGCGGTCCACCTGGGCGCCCAATTGCCGATGCTCGTGCGCGGCTTTTACTTTGAAGGCTGGACGCTCCGCGACAAGCCGCACAAAGAGCGGCACAAAGAAGATTTTCTCGCACATGTCAAAGACGCGTTCAGGGATGATGTGACAGTGAACCCGCAACAAGTCGTTCGCGCAGTCTTCAAGGTGCTGGCCAAGCACACGAGCGCCGGTGAGATCGAAGACGTAAAGCACATCCTGCCGAAAGCGTTGCGGGAATTGTGGCCTTAGTTTCTTTGCATGCTGGCGCGCCATAGAAGGGGGACAGTCCCCCTTCCAGAAAAGGGGGGGCGAGCCGGAATCCAGGACTTCGAAGGAACGCTGGATTCCCGCTTCAGCCTAAGGCTGATCCGTCCTCTGGCGGATGCGCGGGAATGACGACAGCGAGGCATCAAATGAGTCCTCCAATTTCTGAGACACTACACTAGCAATCGCGGCGAGAGAACCAGTATCATGCTCATGGGAATCCCGCCGGGTCGGATCGTTGGATCGCTCATCGCCGCGGCGCTGCTGCTTGGCGGCTGCGCGACGACGCAGATCATCAACCAGTGGAGTAATCCCAGCTACGCGGCGGTTTCTTTCAAGCGGATCCTGGTGATCGGTGTAAGCAAGCAGACCAGCATCCGCCGCACCTTCGAGGACGAGTTCGTCGCCCAACTCAGAGCGGCCGGCGCTGATGCGGTGCCGAGTTACGAATTCACACCTGAAGACGGACCAGTCGAGGAGTCGGGCTTGGCGCGGGCGGTAAAACAAGCCGGCGCCGATGCCGTGATCACAACCCGCCTGGTGCGGGTCGAAAGGAAAGCCGAATTCATTCCCGGAACCTACGGTCCGTACCCAGGCTTC
>JACPFE010000732.1 GCA_016183145.1 Deltaproteobacteria bacterium
AAACGTCGAAATGTTCAGAGCCGAGGCGACGGGGCGACAGGGGCAGACTTTTTTATCTTGACTATCTTGAAAACATTCGGGGTCTTGGATCTTGCTGGGGCCAGTTTTAAAGTCTGGTTCCAGTCGTTCAAATAATACTGAAGTCCGTTCCAGTCGTTCCAAACGTTCAACCGCTATTCTTCGACTTCGCGTCGCTACGCTCAGGGCAGGCGCTACGTTCAAAGCCTGGGCCGGTGCCTAAATTGTCTAACTTAACGCAGCGCAAGAATGTCGTTGTTCCAGCCGTTCCACCGTAATACCGAAGCCCGTTCCAATGGTTCAACTTGCCCAACACCACCTCAGCCCCACCTGTTCCAAACGTTCCAGCAGTTCCAGTCGTTCCAAACGATCAAGATTGGCGAGGGCGATACAAGTCGTGCTCTCTGTGTGAAGACGAACCTTTCTGGCCGATGCAAATTTCGATGAACATGCTCGCGCGGGAGGTCGCTCTTTTCGCGCAGGCGCGCTGCCGCTGAGGAGAGAAATCGGCGAGTCGCGGCAAGAGAACGAGGCGGCGGGCGAGGCGTTCTGGACATTTTCTCTCGCTCATGCGAGTCTTCCTGAAGACCTGAGGGTCTAATCCAAATCAACGGAGAAGCAGCATGAATGGTGCGCATATATTTCGGCAATCGTTCTTAGCGATCTGTTTATCTGTGTTAGTTGCCAGCGCGTGCGCGCAGGCGCAGTCGGGAAAAGCGGAATTTGAACCGCAGGTCGGCCAGGAAGGCAAGGACGTCATCTGGGTGCCGACGCCCCAGTTGCTGGTCGAGAAAATGCTCGACATCGCGAAAGTGACACCCAAGGATTACGTCATCGACCTCGGCTCGGGCGATGGCCGCACGGTGATCACCGCAGCCAAGCGCGGCGCCAAGGCGCTCGGCATCGAGTACAATCCGGACATGGTGGAGCTGTCCAAGCGCAACGCCGCCAAGGAAGGCGTGAGCGACCGAGCGAGCTTCGTCAAAGCCGATCTGTTCGAGAGCGATTTTTCCCAGGCCCAGGTGATCACGATGTTCTTATTGCCCGATATCAATATTCGACTGCGGCCGAAAATCCTCGATCTCAAACCGGGCACCCGGATCGTGTCGAATTCTTTCACCATGGGAGAGTGGAGCGCCGACGATACGGTGAACGTCAAAGACGGCTGTGTTTCCTACTGCACCGCCTATCTCTGGATCGTGCCGGCCAAGGTCGAAGGCAGTTGGCAACTCGCGCAAGGAGCTTTGACGCTCAAGCAAAGCTTCCAGATGATTTTAGGCACGCTCAAGACCGGCAATATCTCGACGCCGATTGCCAACGGCAAGCTCAACGGCGATCAGATCACTTTCAATGCCGGCGGCGTGCTCTATAGGGGGCGGGTTAGTGGCAACGTGATGGAAGGAAGCGTCAGCACCGGCGGCAACTGGAAGGCGACGCGCGCCAGCAAGTAGCCGCCTTCGACGCCAAAGAGTAAATCGGCACCGTGGAACCCTTCTTATTCTGGTTTCACTGGATTCATGTCCTAGCGGGTGTGGTCTGGATCGGAACTGTTTATTTCTTCAATTTATATCTGACGCCGTTTCTAGAAAAGACGCGCGCCGAGATGCGCGTGGAGATCTTCCGCGGTTTAGTGCCTCTCACATTGGCATGGTTTCGTTGGGCCTCGTTGGTCACGGTGCTAACCGGCGGGCTGATATACGCGCATTGGGTCGCGTCGGCTGGCAGCGCGGTTTTTTTCTCGTGGCCTCACGGACTCGCGATCTCCCTGGGCGGATTCTTGGGTCTGGTGATGTTCGTCAACGGCTGGTTCGTCATGCATCCCCATCAGAAAATCGTGATCGCATCGGCGACCCGTGTGGCTCAAGGCGGTCAACCCGATCCCGCGGCGCCGGCCCATAGCCGGCGCGTGGTGCTTGCCTCGCGCACGAACTTGCTCCTGTCGATTCCCATGTTCTTCTTTATGGTGGCGGCAGGCCATGGCCCGTCGATGACCACCATGTCTCAAACGGCGTCGCCGACCTGGTTTTGGATCATCACTCTGGTGGCCGTTGGCGGGATAGAGATCAACGCGCTGACCGGCGTCCAAGGCGCCAAGAAGCTGCTCGACAGTCTGGCGGGTACGCTGGCGGCAGGGTTTGTTTTGTTAGCCGTGTTTTATGTTTTGATTGAAATTCTTCGCTAAGCCTGCGCCCTTCGACCCTTCGAGGGGCCTCAGGGCAGACTTTCTATGAGACTTGTCAAGTCCCCTGTTTATTTTTTTTCATGCCGCCTGGCGCATCGTCTGACGGGCGATGTTCGCCAAGTGATAGTTCTCATCGTACGGCTTATCGTCTCTCCACATGATGAAAATAATTTTCAACCACTTCGCTGCCAAAGCCCTAAGCGCTTGGGGATGACGATGTCCTTTTGCCCGTTGGTCGCGATAGTATTTGTTCGCCCACTCACAGCGATTGAGCGCGTTAAACGACAACCAGTACGAGGCGTATCGCATCAGCTTGTTACAGGCATAACGAAACAGTACGACATGGCTCTTGCCGCTGGATTTGGTTACCGGGACCCCTCCCGCTTCGGCCTGAAGGTGGCGAAAGGATTGCCATCGACTCTTGACATCGCCCAGCTCAGCCCAAAGCATGGGTACGATGGTCCCACTTTTTCCTCCCGGCAGGGTCTGCGCAAGCTTAGCCGCCGGCATAGAGGCGAAAAAACGTTGGACCTCCTCGCTGTAGCTCTCCACCGCCTGAGCCAAGGCCTTAAGCTGAGCGACGAGCACCAAAAGCAATTGCGCCTTGGCTCTGACCACGTGTTCTGGAATCCCCAACTGCGGCTGGTTCAGCTTCTCCCACAGCTCTTTACAGCGCGCCTCACCGAGATGGTGCTCGCGCTTGGCAAAGCGGTTCCATTTTCTACGGGTAAGATCAGACAGTGCCCGTGGAGTCGGATACTGGGTGAGAAAATCCAGCGCGATCTTCGATTCCAGATTAGCAAAGACCTCCAGGGGGCGAGGGTAATACTCTTTGAGCGTTACCTCGATCTGATTGATGAGCCGAGTCTTATGGCGCACCAGCCGGTGGTGATCCCGGGTGAGCATCTTAAACTCTTGGGCCTGAGCGGAGTTAGGCTCAAGAGCTCGCAAATGAGCATGATCGGTCCTGACAAACTCCGCCAACACATAAGCATCAAAGGAGTCGCTCTTGGATTGGCTCATGCGAAACCGGTCCCTGACCCGGTCCAGGGCCTTGGGATTAACCGGATAGACCACGACCCCGTGGTCCAACAGAAAATCCACAATCCGCCCCGCCGGCTTCTCGATAGCCGCCCAAAGCTCTCTCTGTTCTGCCTGCCGTTCATGAAGCCAACGGCCAAACTCGCCCATGCCCTTGGGACTCTGCTCAACCTTCATCTCGGCTACTTTCTTGCCCTCGGCATCGCTGACCCATACCTGGTGAAATTCATCAGCCCAATCCACTCCCACATAGTATCGCTTCACGCTCTCTTCCTCCTTGGTTGTGTTCTTCCAATTTCAATAGCTTTGAACGGAAAGTTTGCCTTATATAAGTCCTCAACAAAGGGACAACTTTCTATTGAACCTCAGATCCGTTCTCTTACTGGACGGGACAGTCTGCCCTTGATCCTCGTGAGAGGGATTAGGCCTCGATGGTCCTCATTCCAGCAAGCTCTTGAAATCGGTGTCACATGAACATGATCTCCAATATGATAATTTGCAACAGACCTAATATAAGGCCTCCGTGCCATGCGGCGCTCCGTTTAGCCAATGAGCTCGCATACCGAGCGTCAAAAAAAACTCTGAAGCTGCACGCCTGG
>JACPFE010000716.1 GCA_016183145.1 Deltaproteobacteria bacterium
AATAGTATCGGCGGCTCCTGGGCGGCGCGAAAAAAGATCAGCACGAGGGGAATGTTGATATTGGGAAAGTCGGTTAGATAACGGAACGCCGCGCCGTCGCCGCGCACGGCGCTGGAACCGCGCGCGATCAGCGCGTCGATGCCTTGATCTGCCATCTGGCGTCGGGCGGCTCTAAAGCGGGACTCTCTTTCCTTGGGCGAGAGAAACATGGTGCGGTTCCTTCTAGAAATTCGCCGGGCCGTCAGGGGTAGTCGTATTATACTTTGCCGGATTACTTTGGCAGCTCGCCGCCCCAGAGTTCCTTGAAAAATCCGCTCTTCTCCAGGTTGTTGACGAACGAATTATCGTAGATCTCCTCCGGCTTGCGGCGCACCTGCGTGCCGCCGGCGCGCACCAGTTCCACGGCATCCGCCACCGCCGCCCGCGGGACAGTCATGCGGCGGTCGATAATTTCTTTGGCAAAGACGTTGTAGGAAACCCGCAGCGCCTCTTCGTCTTTGAGGCGCATCGCCTTGCCGATGGCACCCTGGGCCTTCTCGGGGTTCTTCTCAACGAAGTGAATTGCCTCCGCAAAAGCCGCGACAACTCTTTGAACGACCTCGGGCTTTTCCCGCAAGCTCCGCAAGCTGGCATGAACGGAACTGTAAATAAACGGCAGATCCAAGTCGATGAGCCGGTAGATTACGTTGTACCCCTCGTTTTTGGCGCGCACGTCGAGGGGCGGCGGCACCACGATCCCCTGCACCACATTGGCAGCCATAGCCTGGAAACGCTCGTTTTGGCTGCCGCCGATGGGGCGGATAAGGACCTCGTCCGTAAGATTGAATTTCTTGAGCACCGCGCGGGAGAGCCGGGCGCTCAAGTCGCCGGGCCGCGTGACGCCGAGCGCTTTGCCTTTTAGATCCTCGAGTCGGCGAATTTCTTTGCGCGTTACCAGCACGTAGGGAAGTTTGACTAACGGCGCGGCGACCAGCTTGGCGTCGATTCCCGTGGCCAAGCCGGGCATCGTGGCGTCCGCCGCGCAATAGAGAAACTGGATTTCATCTGCCGCCAGCGCCGCCAGCGAGGCGCCGCTGCCGCGGATATAGATGTGTTCCATTCTGAGCGCATACTTGTCGAACAGGCCGTAGTCCAGAGCGGTGTAAAGGTGGACAAAACCGCCCGAGACCGCGCAGGTGGCGATTCTGATTGTGATGGGCTGCTCGCCCGGCCGGGCCAGGTAGGGATTCGCAGACGCCTGCGCTGCAAGCGCCGCTACGCATAACAAAGAAAGCGAGAGCCTCCCAAGGGCCGACAAAACTATCTTGCATTGCGCCTTTTTTACCATTGGCACTCTCCTCCTCGGTCCGATCCTGCAAGCTCGACACCCCAGCAGCGCCGGATCATAGTCCATTTTCTCCCCTTGCTCAAACCGCGAAACGAAAATGGATAATATCGCCGTCCGCAACGACATAGTCTTTGCCTTCAAGACGAAGCTTGCCTGCTTCCTTGCATTTCGCTTCGCTACCGAGCGCGACGAAGTCTTCGAAGGCGACCACCTCGGCGCGGATGAATCCGCGCTCGATGTCGCTGTGGATTTTTCCAGCGGCTTTTCTCGCATTGGTTCCCCGGGTAATCGTCCAGGCGCGCACTTCATCTTCGCCCGTGGTCAGAAAACTGATGAGATCCAAGAGCCGATATGACAATTGGATGAATCTGTCCCGGGCCGGTTCGGAAACGCCGATTTCTTGCAAAAACGCCGCGCGGTCCCGCTCATCAAGCTGGGCGATCTCCATTTCCACCTTGCCGGCAAGCGGCAAACCTTCCAATCCGCGCCGTTTCAGTTCGTCTTGGTAAGACGCCGCCAGCGCCTTGCCTGCCTTCCCATCGGCTTGATTGAAGAGCACCAATACCGGCTTGCGGCTGAGAAATCCAAAACCCGAGAGGAGATTTTCTTCATCGTTGCTGAACGTCAGATTTCGCAGGCTCTCTTCGTTCTCCAGCGCCTTGGCGCAGCGTTCGAGCAGCGCTTCTTCTTGCGGGCGGGCTTTCTCTTTCTTCAAACGGGCGCGCCGGTTCTCGACAACCGTCATGTCCGCGAGAATCATCTCGGTAAGCAGATCGTTTAGGTCTTTGAGCGGGTCGGCGCCCGGCTCAAAATCGCCGAGCACCAAGGCGATGGCGTCCACCTCGCGCATCTGCGTGACCAAGGCATCGTTCGACTTAAGATTGTCATCGCCCTGACGCGGAGGAAAATCGGTAAAACGAATCTCAGCGTAGGTGGTTTTCTTGGGCTTGAAAATCTCCGAGAGTCTGTCAACCCGCCCGTCGGGAACCTTGATCACGCCCAGGTGAACCTCTTCCCTGCCGCCGAATCCGCCGACCCGGGCCTGGAGTCCGGTCAGCATGTTGAATATCGTCGTCTTGCCCGCGCCGCGATGGCCGATCAGCCCTACCTTCATGGCCTTGTCTTCTCCTGAAGATGAAATCGCGATGAGCAATCTAGCAGGAATTTTCGACCGAAGGAAATCGCAGATAATGGGGCGGCACCTAGATTCGTCCGCCTGAGTGAAACGATGGAAGGTCAACAGCTAGACCGCATAGGGGGCGACCGGCTGGTCGCCCCCTATGCTCGTTTGCGGCAATCAGGGTTTCAACGCGAGGAACAGGCTGCCCTCACCACGGCGCACCAGAAACAGCAGGGATTTGCCCTTTTCGGTTTTTTCCATTGCGCGGTCATAATCGGACCGATCGCGCACAGGTTGGCGATTGATCTCGGCGATGACATCGCCGCGCTGGAGTCCCGCTTCGTCCGCCGGGCTGCCCGGCTTGATTGAAGTGATCACCAAGCCTTCGGCGCGTTCGAGCCCGAGTTTGGCGGCGATGCTTGCAGTTACCGGTTGAACGGCGAGCCCTAAACCACCGCTCTGCGCCGCCGCCACCACTTCGCGCTCCTTTAATTCACCCACCGTTAATGGAAGCGTGAGTTCCTTGCCGTTGCGGAGAATTCTTAACTGCGCTTGCTTACCCGGCGCCGTGCGCGCCGCTTGGAGCGGTAGCTCTCCGGAATCTTTTATCTCTTTGCCGTTGAATTCCACGATCACGTCGCCGGTTTTAATCCCTGCTCGCTCGGCCGGTCCGGCCTTCGCCACGTCGGCCACTAAAGCGCCGCTTGGTTGCTTCATGCCGAGAGACTCAGCGATTTCCGGCGTGATTTTTTGAATCGTCACGCCGAGGTATCCCCGGACGACCTTGCCATTGTCCTTGAGATTGGGCAGCAGTTCTTTTACCAGGTTAGTCGGAATCGCAAAGCCGATGCCGATGTTGCCGCCGGATTGGCTAAAGATCGCCGTATTGATCCCGACCACTTCACCGCGCAGATTGATCAGCGGCCCGCCGGAATTTCCCGGATTGATCGAGGCGTCGGTCTGAATAAAATCCTCGTAGGGCCCGGCGCCGATGTGCCGGCCCTTGGCGCTGACAATCCCCGAGGTCACGGTATGATCGAGGCCAAAGGGATTGCCAATGGCCATCACCCATTCACCAACTTCGAGGCGGTCCGAATCTCCGAGGGTTGCAACCGGAAGGTCGTGGCCGGCGCTGATCTTGATGATCGCGATATCGGTCTTTTGATCCTTGCCCAGAACCTTTGCGTCGAAACCTCGGCCATCCGAGAGTTTGACGACGATTTTCTGCGCGCCGTCGACGACGTGGTAGTTGGTGAGAATCGTGCCGTCACGGTCGATGACAAAACCGGAGCCGAGGCCGGCTTGTCGCTGCGGGCCCCGAGGGATCGGTCCACCGAAAAATCTCTCCCAGAATTGGCCCAATGGATCGCCCTCTCCAAAGGGCGCCGGGGCCTGCTCCGCCGTCCTGCGGACCTGCGTGGTGGAAATGTTAACCACCGCTGGGCCTAGCTTTTTCGCCAGGCTCGCAAAATCCGGCAATGCCGCCGCCGCGACGGTTTTCGCCCCGGATTCCGCGACGCCCGCATGGGCGCTGCGAATGGCGGAATTGTACCAGTCGGCTAGGCCGCCCGCGCCGGCGAGCGCGCAAAATAAGCCGACCGCGAACGCTGAATACAATTTTATAGTTTTACGCATAGGTGTTCCCATATCCATCGTACGTAACTCCTGGCCTTCGATGGATCCTACAGATCGATTAGACGGTTCCGGTAATTCGAACTAGATTGGCGCGATTTTGCGATATCAATCGGTATGACCGATTCTTATGGCGATGTCTCCCTTCGCGTCGACCTTTTTCCGACAGGCTCGCCAACGCTTCCTCTTTCCAGCGCATCAAGCCTTGACGCAAATAGCCGGCATCGTATCCCAGCGTCTCACAGACATTCTCAAACGAGAACAAATAGGAGCGATCACCGTCGAGTATCCACTGTTCCGCATCGCGGTAGAGCGCCCGCTTCCGGTTACAGGTCGCCGCGATATTGTCTTGAAAGCAAACCACCGCGTCCTCCAGCACCGCGAGCATCAGCACCCTCTCGGGGTCCAGATGAAATTTTCTCTGGTAGGTGGCGAGGTACTGCGAAGAAACCATTACGTCTGGTTGGAAAACCGCCAGCGCCTTTTCTTCGAAGGCGAAACCACCGGCGCGCGCGTCTTTGACCCAAAAGGGCGAACGACGATTGTCGGCCGATACCTGTGAGGCGAATCTCTTCTTTGGAATCATGAAAAATGCTCCGAATTTATTAGACAAAGCCGTGCCCGATTTTGTTCCGTCTTTTATCAGGAGAAGAGCCAAGCGCGCCCTATGGGCATCGCTTGCGACCATGGGCGCGCAAGAGATGTCGCGAAAATACCGATAAGAATCGGCCTCTTATAGTCCATGACAGCCGGTACAATCGAGCTACGAACGATGGCTCCAACGCCGGTTGACCACCCAAGCCAAGATGGTAAAGTAACCTACCATGCGTTTAGCAACCATCGAAGAAGCAATCGACGAGATTCGCCGCGGCCGGATGGTCATTCTAATGGATGACAAGGACCGCGAGAATGAGGGCGATCTCTGCATGGCTGCGGAAAAGGTCACGCCGAAGGCGATCAACTTCATGGCGACCCACGGGCGCGGCCTCATCTGCCTGCCGCTAACCGAGGAACGGGTCCGCCACCTGGGGATCGCGATG
>JACPFE010000717.1 GCA_016183145.1 Deltaproteobacteria bacterium
GGGGCGCGGCACTCTTGGATTTTCCCGATTAGCCGTTGCAACGAGGGAAAACAAAGACGGTCCCCAAGGAGACACCCCGGGAAACGGTGGTGTGATATTGAGCGACGCTCATTTTCCGGTTGAGCAATAGTCAACATTGAGACTTTGGCGTGAATCATGGGAAACATGGAGTGCCAACGTTGCCTGACGGGTAAAGAAGCCCGGTATCGCGCTTACACAGACGTTATGGAGATCGATATTTGCCGCTCCTGTGCCGCAGAAGCCCGGCGATTGGGGATTTCTCTTGCATCGCTTGTTAGTGACGGTCATCCATCCACATCTTCAAAAACCCCAGGGCATAAAGGCCCACTTACCGGCAACGCGGTAGCGACCAGGCGTTCTCCTCATTTTAGAAGATGAGTCCCTGTGCTCGATGCCGACGAGCGAATTTCTTCGGAGTTAAGGACCGAGATTGCCCGAGCATTTGACGCCAAAAGTAAGAGCGCAAACCTGCCGGAACTTTCTATCAACCTCAGGACCGCGAGTTCTCGTGTGAGACGGGGAAATCCGGCTTGCGCGTAAGAAAAGAAATTGAAAGCTAACCTGGCAAACTGGGGAGCGGTCACGGGCGCCTGAAGGCAAAGACCGAGGCGAAAAAGCTGATTGCCTGCGCTGGATGACACCACCGCTCCAAATAGCGGAGGGTAAAACAATGAAGAAGCTCGTCTCGCTGATGTGTTACGTCATGCTGTTAGATCTGTCGCTCGCAAAGGCATATCCTGCAGAGGATACAAAGGAGTTGACTCCTGAACAGCCCATGACAAATGCAGTGTTGGAAAAAGTCCTGCAAGGCGTACAGCCCGGCGTCAAAGCGGGCGACAGTCGATGGCTGATGGTGCGACAAGGAATTCCACTGCAGGTCTTTACGGATGAGTTCCACAACCGGCTGACGATTATCGCTCCTGCGGCGGAGGTCAAAAATGTCACTCGTGACATGCTGATGCGAATGATCGAAGCCAACTTTGTTTCAGCCTTGGATGTGCGATATGCGGCGTTTGAGGGAATTATCTGGTCGATCTTTGTTCACCCCCTCGATTCGCTGCGCGAACGCGATTTGCTCTCCGCTCTTCAGCAGGTCGTCACTTTAGTGAAAACCACCGGGACCACTTATTCTAGTTCGGCACTTAAATTCGGCGTTGTATCTAACGAAGACGAGGGCAAATGACCTGGTCTCACCAGTTGGCACCGTTTGTCTACAGTCTGTTCCTCTAACGGGTTGCTGAAAAACTCTGTTTGCAGGCTGCTCAAAAAGACTCAGAGGCGAGGCGCGCGAAGAATCGACGAGCGGAGGCGTACTTAGCCGGTACGTTGCAGCGAGGCGATTGAGCGCAACGCCTGCCTGTGCGTGCCGCACGCAGACAGGAAGCCTATGAGGCTTTTTCAGCAGCCTGCTAAAGACCAGTCCAGTAGTCCCACCACTCGCCGGCAGAGGGGAGCTCTTCAGGAAGCCGCTCTAACACGTAAGCGGGAAGCGGGCGTGGCCTGCCGAGCTGGAGAGCCCGGTGGTGTAGTTCTGCAAGCCGCTCTCGATGGATGGCTGCGGCGAGGGCCTCCTCGATGTTTGTCGCGACGAAATCTGTGCCGTGGGCTCGTTCGTGTACAATATTTCCCTGACCTAACAATGCCACGACGGCTCGCCGCGGCTCTTCATCAAAAATGAGATCGGGCACATCGTAGACCGGCAGTGTGTGTTCCACGAGATTTGCTCCGATCCGGTGAACCGGAGGAATCGAAAGCCCCGCGGCAGGGTAAATTCGTCCGTAGGTTTCATGCGTGTGCACTATAGCTTGCACGTCGCTACGAGCCGCAAAGATATCACGGTGCAAAAAGCGAAAGGGAGGTGGTGGTAAGGGACCCTCGACCCAGTTACCCGACAGGTCAACCGTTGCCAAGTCTTCAGGTTGAATCTTGCCCATGTCGCCTCGAGGGCTGATGACAAAGCGATCTTGGCCGGGTAGACGATGGCTAACATGTTCCAGGTGATTAACGAGACCGAAACGATGCAGGACATGGCAAGCTAAAGCGACTCGTTCCCTAACCCCTTTGATTGAGATTAAAGGAGCCATTGGGGCTGGCGCCGGCTTGGGTCCAGGATCAAGCGAGTTATAATAATCGCGAAAGTCCTCCATACCGGCACGCTGAGAAGCGATCCGGGCAGCCTCGGCCGCGCTTACTACGTTGAGCTTCCCCAAAGGAGAGGCCAGGCGGTTCATTTTAGCAAGCTCCTCTAAATGGTGAGCGCGAGTGAGCACTTCGATCAAGCCGGCGCCTACGACGAGAATCCCATGGCCGGGCAGTTGGCACGCTCCGGCATCACCCAGAGTCCTGCTCAACGCCTCACCTTGAGTTGCAGTGGTAAGAAGCTCCCCTTGGCCAAAACGCGGCAAGGGCGACTGTACCTGGTCTGCGTTTAAGTGAACCACCGGCAGCAGCTCCCGCTCTACGAGACCAAAGGCGAGCATCTCCGGCTGGTGGCTGTGCATTACCGCCTTAACGTCTGGCCGAGTCCGATAGATGGCGCAGTGCATAGCCAGATCGCGAGGGGCCCGATAGCTTCCCTCCAAAACGCGTCCGTCGAAGTCAACGGTCAGCACATCGGAGGCCGTTATCCGATTGGGAGGGGGAGATCCCAGGCCCCGCCCAGGAGTGACGAGGATCCTATCGCCGATTCGTACGCTTAGATGGCCAAGCAAGTTAATTAGACCCAGTACATGGGCAACCCGCAAAGTCCTGGCCAGCTCTTCCGCTAAGGTATCCATTGACATTGATCTCAATATGATGTAGCCGCGACATTACATGAGCGGTTCAAAACTTGTCAAACAGCGGTGCCAAATTGACAAAGCCAATTGGATGCAAAACCATATTAAACACCAGGCTGAGATTATCGGATCTCCCAAGACTTCGGCTTTATAACCAAGGAGGGTCTCGCAGATGAAGACAGTTCGTTTGAGTCCAAGACTCCCAGCGGTATGCGTAGCGGCTGTGAATCTGTTGCTGGTCGTTTTTCTTGCGACGATTACCGATATCTCGCGGGCAATCGCCCAGACGACCGGGGCGGTCGAGCTGGAGCAAGCGGCAAAAAAAGAAGGGAAGCTCAGGATCGTTGTCTTTCCTAGCTTCACCCCTCTGGGAGACGCTTTTGAGAAAAAATATGGCATCAAGGTCGAAGGCATCTACGTTGGCGATCCCGATATCCTGAGAAAGGTCAGCACGGAATCGGATGCGGGTATTTTTGAGACTGATGTTTTTGGTACTGCCACAGGTCCCACCGGAAGTAAGCTCAACAAGTGGGCATTGCCCTATATGCCAGCGGGATACGAGAAGGTGGCCAAGGTAAAGGAGGCGTTGCCAAGCGGCTGGAACCAGACGCCGCTTTTCAATCACGTGGTCGGCGTCATTTATAACAAAGAAACGGTGCCTCAGAAGCAGGTTCCCAAAAGCATCTATGATCTTCTCAAGCCCGAATTCAAGGGAAAGATCATATCGAGGACGCCATGGCTGGGATCCAATTACCTGACCCACATCCTCTCCTATTTCACCTGGTTTAATCAGGACATGAATAAGTGGACGGACTATTGGACCCGCTTTAAAGCCAACGTGGGGCGATACGAGTCCGCCTTTCCGACACTGCACTTTGCTGTCGGGCTCAAAGAATTTTCTCTGGGGGTCTTCACGCTTCCGTACACGGCTACTCTGTGGGGGCCCACCTACCCTGGCCTGGCCTATTCGAGCTTTAAGGAAGGCGGGATCTGGTGGCCGAATATGGCCGTTATTCACAAAAACGCGCCCCATCCCAACGCGGCCAAACTCTTCGTCAACTTCCTGGTCAGCGCCGATGGGCAAAGATTGTTCGCTGACGGCGGGAACATACCGGCCAACCAGGATATCCCGGCAAAGGCCGAGCTCAAGCAGGCCTTAGAAGGAATTAAGCTCTTCAACGGACAGCTGCAGAGCATCCTGGTGAGAGAGGATGTGGAAAAAGGAGAGGAATGGAGGAAGAGGATCCAAAAGATCTTTCAGTAATTCTCTACACGACTACCTTGATCCGCCTGACAACGCAGATGTGGAGGCCGAGCGATAGGGCCAACATCAAGGCTCCCAGAACGGCGCCGACGCCCAGGAAGCCCTCTTCAAAGGCCCGCAAAAAAAGCAGCGTTGACAACACCTCGTTCCCGAAGGAGAAAAGGATAATCGCGCCGGCGAATTCTCTGATGTAGATCTGGAACAGCAGAATCCAGACAGCGAACAAGCCTCCTCTGAGAAATGGAATAATAATCCTCACGATGGTCCTGAGCGGCCCGGCGCCCGAGATCCACGACGCCTCTTCGAGTTCTTTGTGAAATTGAAATAGAAACGGGCTTAGGGTCCTGAGGGCGAAGGGAAGATAGTTCCCGACATAGAAGAAAAGCAAAATCCACAGGCTCCCGTAGAGGGGAGTCCTGATATAGACCCATACAAAGCCTATTGCCAGGACAGTGCCGGGGAAAGCCAAGGGCAGCATGGCCGTTCCCTCGATCATGCCTTTGAACTTGGCGCGGCTGCGGACGAGGAGGTAGCCCAGGGCAAATGCCAAGACGACGGATACGGTGGCCCCGACGGAAGCAAGGATCAGCGTATTCTTCAAGGCGCGCCAAAACACGGTATCGTTCAGCGCCCGCGTCCAGTGCTTCAAGGTTAGGCGGGTGAGAAGCTCCATGCTGGGCGCTGAAATAAATTCCGAGAAGGAAAGGAGCACGATCACGAGCGCGGGGAGCAGCATCACCATGAAGAAGTAGAGGGAGAGAACCGACGCGGTTACGTATCTCCAAGGGCCTAGCTTTTGGACGCTCCGCATGGATGGCTTGCCTGCAATGGTAACGAATTTTTCCACGCTGCTGACCAGGCGTCGGTAGAGAAAGAGAATAGTCATGGTTATGGGGATAATCATCATGGCCAGGGCCGCCGCGGTGTTGTAGTAGTTCAAAGATTGGTAGTCGGTGGCGATCAGCTGGAAGATAGCGGTGGTAAAGACAAAGACGCCGCCGGGCATGCCGACGATGATGGGCACCTCTAGCGTTATGATCCCTATGATAAAGACGAGCATGAAGGCCGAAAGTATGAGGGGTCGCATCACAGGGAGAGTGACTCTGAAAAACGTTCCCAGCAGGCTGTTGCCGCAGACCATAGACTGCTCCTCCAGCGCAGGGTCCATGAGACGGAGAGCGCTTAGGGCTATCAGAAAGACTATTGGAGACTCATAGAGGACCATGAGAAAAACCATCCCCGGGAAAGAGTAGATGTTGAAGAGGGGAGAGCCAAAGAGTTGTCGGGAAATGACGTTGAGGAGACCAATTTTGGGACTGAGGAGGAGCATCCATGCCAGGGCCGCTATGATGATCGGAAAAGCCCTGGGAAAGATAGCGAGCTGCTCAAAGATGTGGCCGAAGGGCATGTCAGTTCTCTCGACCAGATACGCCATGGCGACTCCCAAGGTAACGGACAGGACCGCTACCAGGAAGGCAAAGAGAAAGGAGTTTAGAAAGAGGACCGGCAGAGTCGCCGGGATGGTCATGGAGAAGGCCCTGGACCAGTTGTCAAGCGTCAGGTACGCATCTTTGGCCACGGGTGAGCCGGACCAGAAGCTGCCAAAAACCAGAGCGCAAATCGGGAGAAAAACGATCAATCCAAGGACGACCGTGAAGATTAGGGATATAACCCTTGCGGCGGCGGACCTATACACGGATGACTCCAATGGTTTGGTCTAGATCTTTTAGCATGGGAGGTAATCTCTTGGGTAGAAGAAAACTCACGGCTGAGCCGCAAGCGGATTCTGAGAAATCCGACGAGAAGAACCGTATACGTAAGCCGTCTTGCCGGTTTCGAGAAAGAGATCGACGTTTTATGTGAAGCTGCGAATTACGTGAAGTGAAGCGTCTTCGTTCGCGCAGTGTTTTCATTTTCTCCCAATTTACTGCACATAATTCGCGGCTTGCCAAGTACATTCAGGCCCAGCCAGGCCGCCTTCTTCTTGATGGCGGGAACGCTTTATCCGAACGAATCCGTGTTCCAGCGAAGAGTTTGATCAGACATACTATCCGTGCTGTCAACAGAAAATTTCAACACTGTTGTAGCAAAGTGACTATGTCACAGAAGAATTTCCGGTGTCAAAAGGCGAACGCTGAACAAGAGGTTTTATTAAAAGGCCGGGGAAATTTGCCTCGACGTCGATTGTTTTCTTAGAATATGGAAACGATCCAGGGTTTTTCTTAGCGCTGGAAAATTCTTCTTGAAGAATACGACAGCGAGACGCGTGTTGTCGATTTTGGCATCTATCCTACTTTTTCATCCCAATCCCAAGACAAGTCTCGATTGCCTAGTAGCTAAAACATAACGTCCAGCGAGATTTTTCAGTAAGGTGAAGAGATTGAAGAGATTCGACGGTCTGCTTCCACTACGACAGTCCCGGCATCTCTTCTGAGCCCGCGCTTTGACAAGGGGCGGCCCACAGCAGGGGGCGGAACAGTAAAGTGTTTTGGCGGTTTGCGTATTGACTACGGCGGAAACAGGTAGCTCTCACCTCAAATTCGCTTCAGCAGTCGTTTCCACCAGGGCAACGATGGGATGTCGGATGGTAGTTGGTTAAGCGAAGCCAAGATTTTTTCTCTCGCGCTCTTGGAAATTGCCGGTTCACCGGCTAACCTCCTTATCCCCTCTTTGACGCACCGAAGCCACTCTTCAAGTGTGCGGCAGGTGACACACATGGACAAATGCTTTTCAAGCATTTTCTTTTCTCGCGGTGAAAGTTCAGCATCTAGCAGAGAGCTGATCTTTTCCCGATTTTGCTCGCACGACATCGATTTATTTTTCATGCCGAACATATTCCCTCAGTTTGCCGGCCAGGACGGCTCGCGCCCTGAACAGCCTCGAACGCACCGTTCCGATGGGGCAGGAAGTGA
>JACPFE010000742.1 GCA_016183145.1 Deltaproteobacteria bacterium
GATGCGCGCCTACCGCATCGCCATGAGCGCTCCGGCGGGGCCGGTTTATCTCTGCTTCGACGTGACCGATCAGGAGTCGGCGATCGAGAAGGAAATTCCGCTGCCCGATCCGACCCGCTTCCGCCCGCCGGCTCCGCTCCAGGCGGAGACGGAGGCGATCAAAGAAGCGGCGCGGTTGCTTTCCTCGGCGCAGAATCCGGTGATCATCGCCGATTACGTTGGCCGAAACAACGACGCAGTCTTGAGCCTGGTCGGCCTCGCCGATCTATTGTCGATTCCGGTGATCGACCTCGGCGCACGGCTGAATTTTCCCAACACCCATCCGCTCAATCTCACGGGCAGAAACCAACAACTGATCGCCAACGCGGATGTCATTCTGGGCTTGGACGTGATGGACCTGTTCGGCGCGCTGGTGCGCCATGATACCGGAACCCATTCGAGCGTCTCCGCTATCAAGCCGGGCTGCAAAGTGATCCACGTCACGCTGGCGGATATCTCCATGCGCGGCTGGACCAGCGACTTCCAAGAGCTGGCGCCGGTCGATCTGCCGATCGTGGCGAATACCAGAGTGTTTCTCCCTGCCCTGACCGAAGAAATCAGACAGCAAGGCAAATTCTCCAAGAGCGTGGTCGAGGACCGGCGGAAATCCTTCGCCGCGCAGCATGAAGAGATCCACGCGCGCTGGCAAAGCGATCTCAAGCGCCGCTGGGATGAGAAACCGATTGCCCCGCCGCGCCTCGCCTACGAAGTGTGGGAAGCGATCAAGAAAGAAGACTGGCTGCTGGTCGCCGGCGCGTTTCGCGGCTGGCCAAGCCGCTTGTGGACTTGGGACAAGCCGGGCCTGTTCCTCGGCGGCTACGGCGGCGGCGGTTTAGGCTACGGGCCTGCCGCGTCGGTGGGCGCAGCGATTCCCTACCGCGGCACCGGCAAGATTTGCGTCAACATGCAGCGCGACGGCGAAATGCTTTACACTTCCAGCGCGATGTGGACCGCCGCCAACACCGGCGTGCCGCTCTTGACCGTGATGACCAACAACCGGACTTATTACAACGACGAAGAGCACCAGGAGAAGATCGCCATCCATCGCGGCCGGCCGCCGGAGAACAAGGTCGTCGGCATGCGCATGGAAAAGCCGCCGGTGGATTTCGCCGGTCTGGCGCGCTCTCTCGGCATCGCCGGCGAAGGACCGGTCACCGAGCCGGACCAGATTCGCCCCGCCGTCGAACGAGCAATTAAGGTCATCAAGGAAGAAAAGCGGCCGGCGCTGGTGGATGTTTATATTCAGACGGTTTGAGACCTGATGCTGGTGTGGTTTCTCTGAATTTCGGTGAAACTGCCGACGGGCCCGACCGTCATTCCCGCGAAAGCGGGAATCCAGCGGTCCTTCGAAGTCCTGGATTCCGGCTCTCCCCCCGCTTTCGCGGGGGTCGGCCGGAATGACGTAAAAACCATGTGGGATAAGTCTACAACACTAGGGGTAGCTCTTGCGGTTGGAATCAGATTTTTAGGAGGCAGTTTCATGACTCGACGTAAGCCCGCAATTGTGATTTTGCTCGCGATCTTGGCCTTAGCCTTTGCCCAAAGCGGACACTCTCAGAGCAAGCCCTCAAAAAAAATCCGCGTCGGCGTGCCGTCCGTGGGCATGGGCAACATCATCATCTTCATCACCAAGGAAGCTAAACTGTTTGAGAAGCATGGACTCGACGCCGAGGTCATCACCGTCATGGGGTCAGGGATCGGATCGAAGGCGTTGATCAGCGGCAACTTGGACATTATTCCCATCGCTACGCCAACCGTCATCGCGGCCAATCTGGCGGGCGCCGACATGGCGATCCTGGCGCACACCATGCCCGCTGTGGTTCACGCCTTGATGGTTCGGCCCGATATTAAACGGCCAGAGGATTTGAAAGGCAAAAAGATCGGTGTATCGAGTTTGGGTTCGCTGACGGATTTTTTGGTGCGCTCGATCGCGAAGAAGAAAGGACTCAATCCCGACCGCGACATAACTCTGCTCACAACCGGTGGCAGTGACAACGAGCGGGTTATGGCGCTCAAAGCCGGTGCGGTCGATGGGTCAGCGGTAGGGCACCCAGGATACGGTGTGGCGCGCAAGATGGGCTTCAGCATGCTTTGGGATTCCGCCAAGGAGCTCGACTATCCATGGATGGAAATCACAACGCGCCGCGCGGCGATAAAAAGCGATAGGGAGCTGATTACGCAATATATGAAGGCTCACCTGGAAGGTATCGCGCTGTTCAAAACCAACCGCGACTTTAGCGTCAAAGTCATCAAGAAGGTCATGAAAATGACCGACGATGAGTTAGTGAATGAATCTTACGACATCTTTTCAAAGATGTTTCTGCCGACGCCGTATCCCAATCATCCTGGGATGAAAATCAGCTTCGAGTACGTGGCGATGACGCGCAACGACGTCTGGAATCACAAGCCGGAGGAGTTTACCGATCCGAGCTTCGTTAGGGAACTCGACAAGAGCGGGTTCATCAAGAAGCTTTACGAAAAGTGAGCTGCCGATAGGAATGGAATGTTGGAATATTGGAATAGTTGGTTGAAAGCATGACTGCATTATTCCATCATTCCAGTATTCCAGCTTTGATAGGGTCATCTCAATAGATTTTGTCTTCGTACACCCAGCGATCAAGATTCTCAAAATAGGCGCGGCGCAGAACTAAGCTCATGGCGACGGCGCGGGCGGCTCGCTCTTGTTTCTCGGCGGTGATCGCGTACTTGACGAGAATGTCGAACGGGTAGTTGCCGTGCTGTTCTTCGTCTTGGTGAATTCGTCTGTAGGGGTCGGTGATCCAGCTCGGCACCGTGCCGGCTTGGAGACACTTGGCGATTAAGTAATCCGCCACTCCTTCTCCCGCCATCGGGAATGCGGCGATCCGCTCGACGGTGTCGGTCAATCCTTCGAAAGCGTTGAACATCGCCATCTGGGCCGGCAGGGCTTGGTAGTCGTATGGCGTCGCGCCCTTGCTTCGCAGAGCTTCTTCCAAGAACGTTGCGTGCTCGTATTCTTCGTGCACGGCTCGGGCGAGGGTCTTTTTCACATCGAGTTCCGGCGTGCTCTTGAGCCAGCCGCCGAAGATTTCCCCGGCGCGGATTTCATTGAACAGCCGGCTTTGCATGACTTTGACGCGCATCTCATCCGTCGTGAGCGGAATATAACTGTATGCAGGCAGCTTGTTGTCGAGGGATTTGCAGAAGCCAGCGACCTGCTTTCCGAGGGTTTTCGCGAATTCGCGGCTGTCCATGCCCGCCTCCTTGATGTCGCGGTATTCAGACGATCGAGGCTTCCTGGCTATCAACAACGTCTTGCCAGGTCAAGCCGCATCAGCGGCTGGTGATCATAATGACGCCAGCGACCATCAAGGCCGCGCCAAGAACGATTCGCAAATTGATGGTTTCGATTTTGCGCAGGAACAGCGCGCTAAAAAACACCGTGAAGAGCGGTGTAGTATTGAGCAGCGGAATGATAACGGACAACTGGCCGTGTCCCAGCGCGATAAAATTGGCGACCTGGGCCAGGGTGGCAATCAGTGCGGCGCAGAGAAAAAACCGAAAACCTGAGCGCTCCATACGCAATTGATCGGTGCGTTTAGTCGCAAAAACGAAAGCCAACAGAAGGATCAACGACACCGTGGTGACCATGGCCACGGCGACGAAAGGATCGGGGATGATTTTCAGCGCCTGCTTGCGCAACGTTTGGGAAATGGTGGAGATCAATGCCGCGCCGATGGGGAAGGCCGCGTCGATGAGCCGCCATCTGGTTTCGCCTTTCTGTTTGCCGGAAATCAGCCAGAGGCTGCCGGCAATCAAAGTGGAGCCGAGGTAGACCAGGATGCCGGGTTCCTCGTTCAAAAACGCGACTGCGACAACCGCGGCGAACAGTGGTTCGATGCCGCGCAATGGGCCGGCGCGGGCGACGCCGATGCGGGTGATGCCTTCGTAAAAAAGCGCGCGGGCAATGAGCGGCTGCATGCAGCCGCTGATGATGTAATAGATCATCGCCGGCGATTTGAGAAATTCCAGCGAGGTGGTGGCGATGAGATAAGTCCACACGCAGGTGATGGAGACTGCGAAGCTCATGAGCATGGCCGCGAAGATGTTGGACTTGCGCAGACCGAAGCGGACCAACAGCGAGTCACCCGCCCAACCTACGGCGGAAAAGATGGCGACAATTTCAGCAAACAATGGCGCGGCGCTTTCTGACAAATTGGTGAAGCTTCAGATAATCTTAGCGGGAGTTTGTTTGCAACCCTTTGGTTATGAGGGGCGCTCCGCTCGTGGGCGGGACGTAACTAAGGCACGCGTGCTGGCTCTGACAAGGCGGACCGGCGTCTCAATCCGGATGCTACGGCAATCCCCGCCCACGAGCGGGACGTGGCGCGAGTGGCGCGGACGGTGGGGGCGTTTTTTGGACAGGCAAACGACGACGCCAAAAAGGCATAAGTTGATTCCGCGATGGGCTTTGTGCGCGCAGTCCGGGCGCACGGAGGGCTGCCACTGCGGAAGCGTTAACCGTATTGCTTGAAGTCACGCATACGGGTCACGGTCTGCCGTAGTTTACTTAGTTCCAGCTTCAACCAGTGCTCGCGCCTTCGGTGGCGGGTTAGGTGGGGCTTAAGCAGCGACGTTGGAAACATTTTAGCGCCGCACTTTCTGCAATTGACCGCTCGGAAACGCATTCTATCAATTGAAATAACCTTTGGATCGTTGCCCGGAGCTGTTTGCATGGCATCCCTCCTTTAGGCCGTCGAGGCGGAGGAGAGCAACGGACATGCCAGAAGGGCTTACTGGGTGTTTACGTGAGAAGGGCGAAAAATTAACGATTTCGAATTGGCAGGTCGCAGAGGTTCTTGCATTATGACGGGCTAGCCATCCGCGCGTCATAACAGGAGTGACAATTTAGGGGGCAGGTTGCCGTATTTTGTTAACGAGAAATCGGCTCAAATCAGGTTTGTCCAGTCCAGCTCGCTTGGGCGACCTCGCGCCAGCGAGCCCTAATATTATGGAAAGTCTCTTTCGGCAATGGGCCTTCCTCCAGCGCTGCGGCGTTCTCCATGAATCGTCCCGGCTTCGCGGTTCCGACGATCGCCGTGTGCAAACCGGGAACGCTGAGAGTAAAGCGGAGGGCCGTGGCCGCCGCCATTTTGAGATCCCCTTCGAGAAACTCGTATCTTAACTTTTGCAGCCGTTCCCAATAGGTGCGGCCATAGAAATCGTCGGGCGGACGGCTGCCGTTGTGCCAGGCGATGTTGGCGAGCGGGCGTTTGGCGATGACGCCCATGCTGCGCGCCAGCGCCGAAGGCAAAATCCGCTCCAGGGCCTCTTGGTCGGCTAGGCTCACGGAGATTTGCAGCGTGTCAAACTCGCCGCATTCGACGGCGTAGAGCGCGGCCGCGCTGTCGCCGCTGTAGCCGATGTAGCGGGTATGGCCGCGCTCGCGAGCGCGCTTCAGCGCATCGATCGTGTGACCCTTGCGCAGTTCGGCTTCGGAACAACTGTGCAGTTGGACCAGGTCAACGTAATCGGTTTTCAGCCGTTTGAGGCTGCGCTCGACGCTTCTGAGCAGCGACTCGGGACGCCAGTCCGGGTAGCTCCAGCCGCGCTCGTGGCCGCATTTGGTAAAAAGATAATAGTCGCCGCGCCGCGCGCCGACCGCCGCGCCGATCAGTTCTTCACTGGTCACGTAACACTCGGCGGTATCGATGACGTTGAGTCCGGCATCGAGGGCCCGGTTCAGCAGTTTCTTGACCGTCGATGAAGATGCTCGTTCATAACCGATTTCGGAACCGCCGAAACCGAGAACGCTGACAACCATGTCAGTTTTACCGAGCCTGCGCTTTTCCATCTTTCTCTTCCGGCTGCGCTCGACGAAGCGCAATTTATGGGAAGCTTAGATACTTACCTTGGAAATGTTGAACCGAACGACTCCAGGAAAATTTATCCCGCCAAGCATGTCCTGAGCCGAGTCGAAGGAACGCCAAGGCGCAAAGTGACACTCGGTGTCATTTCGACCGACGGGAGAAATCTTTCTCAGATCCCTCGCATTCGCTCGGGATGACGGACCTCGGCTCGTCACTTCGCGTCTTTGCGCCTTCGCGGGAGACATGGTTTTTCCGATCTCTTCTTCGTTTCCGAATTTCAAATACTTTTGGCTAGTCTTTGCCCAAGAGTTTCCGTGCTGCCCGGATGATCTGGTCCTTGCCCGGCAAATAAGTTTTCTCAAGGACGGGGCTGGCGGGGACCGGAGCGAAGGGCGCGGCGACGCGCAGGATCGGGCTGTCGAGATAGTAGAAGGCTTCTTGTTGAACGCGCGCGGTAATTTCCGCGCCGATGCCAGCTTGCTCTACGGCTTCGTGAACGACGATCACGCGGCCGGTTTTTTTTGCCGAATTGGCGATTGTCTGCACATCAAGCGGCGACAGGGTGCGCGGATCGATCACTTCGACGCCGGCGCCATCGGCGGCAAGGTCCTGCGCCGCTGCCAAAGCGGGTCCAACCATGTTGGCAATGGCAACGATGGTTACCTGATCGCCGGAGCGCACAATCGACGCGCGGCCCAGCGGTACGACATGCTCTCCCTCCGGAACCGGCGCTTTCGCCCAGTACAGGCCACGGTGCTCGATGAAGACCACCGGCCCGTCGTCGCGAACCGCAGACTTGAGCAGCCCCTTGGCGTCGGCGGGATTGGACGGCATGACCACTTTGAGCCCCGGCACGTGGGCCAACCAGGCTTCGAGGCTTTGCGAGTGATGCGCGCCCATGGCGCCGCTGATGCCGCATTGGACGCGGACCGTGAGGGGAATCTTGAGCTGGCCGCCGGACATGTAGTGCAGCTTGGCGGCGTGATTGGCGAGTTGGTCCAGCGCTAAAGTAATGAAGTCGATGAACATGATCTCGACAACCGGTCTGAGGCCGGCGGTTGCGGCGCCGATGGCGAGACCCATGACGGTCGCTTCGCTGATCGGCGTGTTGACCATGCGATGCGTGCCGAATTCCTCAGCCAGCCCTTGCGTGACGCCGAAGGGGCCGCCGAGAGCGACGTCTTCGCCGAAGACATAGACCGATGAGTCTCGGCGCATTTCTTCGCCGAGTCCAAATCGGATCGCGTCTAAGAACGTTTGCTCAGGCATCTTGATACTGACCCCTCACTCTAACTCTCTCCCCAGAGGGGCGAGAGGATTTTGCCTCCTCTCCCTTGATGGGAGAGGAAAGAGGTGAGGGTGGAGTGACACGACGATGATTCACGCTGTCACTTGACTCGAGACCTCGTCCGGCGCAGGCCAGGGGGACGCGAGCGCGAATTCGGCCGCCTTTTCAACCAGCGCGCGCGCTTCGCCCTCGATGCTTTCAATCTCTTTGTCGGCGATCAATTTTCTTGCCTTCAACACCTTGGCGGCGCGGGCGAGCGGATCTTTTTTTTTCCATTCGGCGAGCTGAGACAGCTCGCGGTACTTGGCCGGGTCGCCTTCGTAATGGCCGCGCATGCGGTGGGTGAGACACTCGATGAAAATCGGGCCCTTCCCTGCGCGCGCTCGCTCGACGGCTTTCCGCGCAGCTTCGCGCACGGCGAAAAGGTCGTTGCCATCAACGGTGCTATTCGGAATACCGTAAGTTTTTGCGTGCTGCGCGAGGCGTTCGATTTTCGTGTGCGCGGAAAGCGGCGTGAACTCGGCATAGCCGTTGTTCTCGCAGACAAAGATCACCGGCAGTTTCCAGAGACTGGCGATGTTGAGCGACTCGTGAAACGGGCCGGCTTGACCGGCGCCATCGCCGAAAAACACCATAGCGACTTGGCCTTGCTTCTTCTCCTTGGCGGCGAAGGCAGCGCCAAGGGCGAGTGGAATGGTGCCGCCGACGACGCCGGTGGCGGTGATGAATCCACATTCTTTGGCGGCGATGTGCATCGAGCCGCCCTTACCGGCGCAGTAGCCGGTGGCGCGGCCGGCGATTTCCGCCATCAAGCGATTGATATCCGCGCCCTTTGCGATGGCGTGGCCGTGGGAACGATGGCCGCCGAAA
>JACPFE010000718.1 GCA_016183145.1 Deltaproteobacteria bacterium
GGAAAGGCTCAGTCCATTATGATGGCCGAGATATCACGGTTTCGCCGCCATCGGAGAAGATCCGGGACGGGATGGCTTATGTCCCCCAGGGTAACCGGGTCTTCGGCGAACTGTCCGTCCGAGAAAATCTAGAGATGGGCGCTTACACCTTGGACGGACGAGCCGAGGTGGAAAAGAAAATCGCGGAAGTCTACTCGGTCTTCCCCGCATTGAAACAGAGGGAGAAACAGCTCGCCAGCTCTCTGAGCGGCGGGGAAAAGCAGATGCTCGCCCTGGCGAACATTTTGGTTCTCTCGCCAAGACTCCTTCTGCTGGACGAGCCCTCGCTAGGGCTATCGCCCCCCTTGGTCAATGAGGCGTTCCAAAAGATCACCGACCTCAACCGGGCCTTGGGGACCACGATTGTCATCGTCGAACAAAAGGTCAGAGAGGTGCTCAAAATCAGCCGGCGGACTTACCTGCTGAAAATGGGCCGCGTAGCCTACGAGGGGTCCTCGGCGGCGTTGCTGGAAGGGGACCGGATCAGGGAGATTTTTCTTTAGCGGCGGTGCCGATTGACGAGATGCGATTGCGGGGATAAACTTGGGTCCTGGAGTTAACCGATGAGCCAAGTTCTTGACGCAGAAATCAAGACCTACGAACAGCAACGCGACAATCTGCTCGGCACCTCGGAGGGAAAATTCGTCTTGATTCGGGGAAGCCAAGTCGTCGGCGTATTCGACTCCAAGATGGACGCCATCGCGGCGGGGTACCAGCAGTTCGGCAACGTGCCGTTTTTAGTGAAGCAGGTTGTGAAGATCGAAACGCCGCAAAATTTCGTGTCGAACCTGCTGGCGGTCTAAATTGCCCTCCTTCACTTCTCAGGTCGCAAATCTCCAATCAGTCGGTCCAGTCGTTGAGCTTCGGTTAGCCGTCGGAAGTGCTGCCGAGGCGGCCCTTCGGAAGGCCGGCAGCCCGATTCCAAGTCCACTAGCTGCCGTGGCCATGATCGACACGGGAGCAACTTCTAGCGTCATACAGGTAGGTTTAGCGGCTCAGCTTGGCCTCAATCCGGTGGGCGTTACGTACATCAACACTCCATCTTCCACCAATGTCGCCTGCTACGAGTACTTGGTTCGGCTCGTCTTCCCAAACAACGTCCTTGTTGAAGCCACCGTGTTAGAGGCTCCCTTGCAGGGACAACACATCCAGTGCCTGATCGGTCGGGACGTCTTGGCCCACGGCGTCTTGGTCTACATTGGATACGGGAACCTTTTCAGCCTGAGCTTTTGAAAAGAAGTCCGGTGATGATGTGGAGTCTGAAAAGATGATCAGACCTTTCAGATTTCTACTTCTGATTCTTTTATCGCCCGCCCTATTTCTCTCCGCCTGCTCGCCTTTTTACGTGCTGCGCGCGGCCTATGAAGAGGGAAAGATCCTCTGGCGGCGCGAGCCGATCGCGCAGTTTCTGGAAAAGACGGACGTCAATCAGGATACTCAGGAAAAGCTAAAGCTGGTCCTGGCCGTGCGGGACTACGCGCGGGATGTTTTGAAAATGAACGTCGGCGGGAGTTACGCCAGCTACTCCTACGTCGACCGGCCGGATCTCACCTTCATTCTCACCGCCGCGCCAAAGACGGAACTGAAACCTTACACCTGGTGGTTTCTCATCGTCGGCCGGGTTCCCTATATGGGTTACTTTTCCAAAGTGGACGCGGAAGCCGCGGCGGCGGATCTTCAATCCGAGGGGTACGACACCAACATTCGGCCTTCGGCGGCCTTCAGCACGCTCGGCTGGTTCGACGATCCGCTGCTTTCTCACCTTTTGCGCTACGACAAGGTCACGTTGGCCGAAGTCGTCTTTCACGAGCTGTTTCACAACACGCTGTACGTGAAAGGGGCGGGCAATTTCAACGAGAGCTCGGCCAATTTTATCGGCCATCGCGCGGCCATCGACTTTTTTCGCGACCGCTTCGGCGAAAACAGCGCGGAGCACCAGAGAGCCATCCAGGCCTGGCAGGAAGAATTGGAATTTTCGGAGTTCATAGAAAAACTCGGCGAGTCGCTTAGCGAGCTCTACGGGAAAGAGATTTCTCTCGAAGAAAAGCTACGGCTGCGCGAGGGGATCTTTGGGCGTGGCAAGAAGGAGTGGGAGGAACGGATTGCGGCCCGCCCGGCGCATCGCTTTCGCGGCTTCGCCAAACAGCCGCTCAACAACGCGGTGATGATTCACTATCTGCTTTATCTCAAGAACCTGAGACTGTTCGAGGCGCTTTACGAACTCCAAGGGCGCGATCTCGCCCGCGTGATCGCTGCCATGCGGGAAGCGGTGCCGAAAGGCGATGATCCATTTGAAACGGTTCGCGGGCTTAACCGTAGTCCTGCGAATTAGGGATGGTTGCCGCCCGTTGCCTTGAGGTCAAGCGAGATTCTCTGTTGTGAGCGTCGTGCGCTCATAAGAGTTCCTTCCCCCTTGAGAGACCGTGTCGCAATGTCATCCTGAGGCGATAGCCGAAGGATCTCGCCTTCGTAAGCAGCAGAAAATACGAGATTCTTCGCTGACGCTCAGAATGACATTCATGTGAGTTTCCCGATTGCGACACAGCCTCTTGACGGGGTTAGGATAGGGGTGCATGTCGGCTCGCACGAGTGAAGTTTTCACCCCCACTCTTGCTCTCCCCCGTCGAGGGGGA
>JACPFE010000719.1 GCA_016183145.1 Deltaproteobacteria bacterium
CTCTGCGTCTCTGTGGTGAACATCTCTTGACAGGAACCCCAGAAGAACCTTGAAATTTGTCCGGGAGGTCCAGAGCATGTTCACAAGCCAGTGGTCGACATCGGAACGTAAGTACGACGTCATCGTCGAACGCGACGTAAAGGTGCGCATGCCCGACGGCACGTCGCTCGACGGCAACATTTATCGGCCGGCATCGAGTGAAAAGTTTCCCGTGATCCTCGGCGCTCACGGCTATAATAAAGACCTTCAATCGCCGCCGCTTCGCCCCGTCGGTTTCACGCCGATGCGCGGCTACATGGAAAGCGGCGACTCGACTTTCTACGCGCGGCGCGGCTACATCCACGCGGTCTTCAACGTGCGCGGCACGGGCAAGTCGGAGGGCTTCTACCAACTGATGGGGCCGCTCGAAGTGCAGGACGTTTGCCACCTCATCGATTGGCTCGCGGCGCAGCCCTGGAGCGACGGCGCCGTCGGCATGTTCGGCGTTTCCTACTTCGCCCGCCTCGCCAAGGCGGTTGCGGCCGCCGGACCGAAGCCGTTGAAGGCGATCTTTTCGCCGTTCGCCGGCACCGATGATTATCGCCACCGCTGCTATCACGGCGGCATCCTCGCCCATGGCTTCATCAGCCACTGGCGCAACAGCTTACATCGGCCCAACTATCGAAGCTTGTACAAAGAGGCCCACGGCGACTCGGCATACAAGGACGCCATCGCCCAGGCGATGCGCGACGAAGAGATCATGGCGCTGCCGGGGCTGCGCGAAGCGCTGCAGAACCCGGGCGCGGGAACCAACACGTTGATCGTCGATTTCCTATTGCACCCGTTCGACGGGCCGTTCTGGCGCGAGCATAGCGCGCAGGACGCCAAAGCGACGATCCCCGCTTATCGCGGCGCCTGCTGGGGCAACTACGGCCTGCACCTTCCCGGCGCGGTCACCGCCTGGCGGGATTGGCGGGGCCCGAAGAAGATGGTCATCGGCCCGGGAATCTATCTCGACCGCCCGGTCTATCAGTATCAAGACGAATCGCTGCGCTGGTTCGACTACTGGCTCAAGGGCGTCCAGAATGGCGTCATGGATGAGCCGCCGATCCGCTGCTTCATCCCGCCTACCGGAGAATGGAAGTCGTTAGAAGATTGGCCGCCGCCCGGGGCGCGCTGGATGACTTTTTACCTGCACAAGGATGGCATCCTCAGCGAGCATGAGCTTTGGCCGGGAGAAGGCTCGGATTCCTTCGACGAATCGGCCTTCGAGCATGGCGCGCTCGTCTACGCGACGCCGCCGCTGGTGGAAAATACCGAACTGCTCGGTCCGAGCGTGCTCACGCTCTACCTTTCGGCGACCGACACCGATGCCCTGCTGTTTATTACGCTGCTGCTGATCGATCGCGAAGGCAAAGAGCATGAGCTCACGCGCGGCTGGCTGCGCGCCTCGCAGCGGCGCCTGCGCGATGACAGCCAACCATGGGCGCCGATTCAATCCCATGACAAGCGCGGGCTTCTCGAACCGGGCAAAATCTACGAGCTAAGAATTCCCATCGTGCCGACGGCGCGCTTGTTCCAAGCCGGCGAGCGCATCGCCGTTCGCATCAAGGGCGCCGACGACGAGCCGGCGGTCAATTCCTTGCAGGCATTGGCGCGCAATCACCTGCGCCGCCCGCGCCCGCTGCGCATCACGATACACCACGACGAGTCGCACCCATCGCATCTCGATCTACCGATCACGCGGGGAAACATAATCGGGACATTTTTTTCCGGTGGAGACATTACTTCGTTCGGACTCTCGCACTAGGACGGTAAAGAGTAAGGAGTGAAGAGTGAGGGGACCGAACTTGACGCATCGGTACGCTCTCTTTATTCTTACCCCGCTTACTGTGGGTTGCTGAGTAGCCGGCCATAACCGGGAATGGATCTGGCCATTCCCATGCCTCGCAGCGCCTCCCAAACCCAGGCCTGGGTGTTGGTCACAACCGGCTTACCGAATTCCTTTTCAATCCGATCGATGACCGGGACCACGCGCCATTTGTTGCACGGCATGTACAGCCCGTCCACATCCGGGTGCTGCCGCAGCAGCGCGGACGCCAAATCGTAGGCGGTCTCGGGCGGGAGAGCCCAGATCGTCTTCGAGTTCTGGTACCCCAGGCAGCGGTGCGCGATCACATCGACATCGTCGTGTTTTAGGAAGCGAATAAGACGGGCGTCTTGATCTTCCGGAAAAGGCGAAGCCATGACAACGCGCTTCGGGCCCAACGTCTGGCAGGCACCAGTAACCGCGGTAAGAACGGTCGAAGCGGGTATCGGAGTAATCTCCTTGACCAATGCCAGCACCTGCCGGTCAGAGCCGGGTCCTTTGTAAGAAAGAAACAGTTCTCCGGTAATCATCAGAAAGTCCAGAGGCTTGACAACCAGATCCCGCACGATCTGGGAGAACAGTTGCTCTACTCTGTGAAATTCGCTGTCCGTGTAGGTTCCCACATCCAGGGCGCGTCCTTCAATGCGAACCCCTTCGGGTAGAATCTTGTAAACTTCCGTCATGGTGTCGTCGCTATAATTCGGCGAAATGAGACCGATGAGCTTCATTGGGCTTCTCCTTTTTGATGTATTCAGACTTCAGCTACGTCCAGGGATTCCTCCCTCCATAAAACCTTTACCGTTTTTCCGCCCAAAGCTTTGCAAAGAACCCGCTCTTGTCCATCTCATCCAAATAGCGTCGGTCAATAAGATCCTGCGGTTTGACTTTCTGCGCCCGGGGGGCGACTAGCGAAATCTCATCGAGAATGGCCTGTAGCGCCTCCGGGCCGACGGCGAGTCTTGGCTCCAATGCCCTAATCTCATCATTGTAGGCCGCCTCAAGAATCTTCCTGTCGTCCAATCGCAAGTGCTTCTCCAGGACCTTCATGGAGAACTGTTTATCCGCATGGAGAAGCTTCGCGGCCTCCGCCATGGCTCGCACGAACTGTCCCACCGCTTGCGGCCGCTTGGCAATCAGCGAGCGGCGCGTGACCAACGCCGTGGCCGTAAAGGGAATGCGAGTATCGGGCCCATAGACGACATAACGGAAGCCTGCCGAGAGCGCCTTGACAGCCCATAGAATCACTCTCTTCAAAACTTCTTTCATGGGATTACTCTGCCTCCCTGTCGGATTCC
>JACPFE010000720.1 GCA_016183145.1 Deltaproteobacteria bacterium
ATCTCGCATTTTCTTTCACTTACGAAGATGAGATCCTTCGGCTATCGCCTCAGGATGACATTGCGACACAGTCTCTTGCGGAGGTCAGGATGGGGGGATGAACGTCGTGGGAGCCCCCCCACCTTTGTCCTCCCCCGCAAGGGGGGAGGAAACAAGGGGACGGCGGAACTTGAAGAGAAAACAAAGATTCGCACTAAAGCCGGAAGTGCCATTGTTTTAGCCGGCCAAGCCCAGCAGCTTCGCGGCAGTATCACCGAAAATTTTCTGCTTGTCTGCTTCCGGTATCTTGAGTTGTTTCACGGTGTCCACGGCCCGGACCAGCGTAATCGGTACGGGCGGAGAGTCGCTGCCGAAAACGACGTGGTCGGCGCCGATTGTGTCGATGGCGCATTGCACCGCGGGCGGGTGATAGCAGACGGTGTCGAAGTAAAGCTGCTTGATGTAGCTTGCCGGCGGCCGGGTCATGACATCCGGTTCCCACGGGCCGAAGCTCATATCTTTTCTCAGCTCATAGCCGAAGCCGTAGCGCCCCGGCAACATCGCCAAGGCGCCGCCAACATGGGCGCAGACCATCTTGAGCTTGGGGAATCGCTCGAAGCCGCCGGTAAATATGAACCGCGTGAGCGACAGCGTTGTGTCAAACGGCCTGCCGAGCATCTCCGGCAGGCGGAAGATTTCCATCTTCTCGTTACCGATGGTGAACTTGGGCGGATGGATGAACAGCGGCACATCGAGGTCGCTGACCAGCTCGAAGAACGGGGCCGCACGCGGCGAGTCGAGGTATTCGCCGTTGACGCTCGAGTTGATCATGATTCCCTTGAGCTTGTACTCGCGGATCGCTCGCTCGGTCTCTTTGAGAATCTTGTCGTTATCGAATGGAACCGAGCAGGCGAGACCGAGCAACCGCTTGGGATGTTTCGCCGACATCTCGGCGGCGAATTCATTGAACTCCAGCACGACCTTCAGCGGATCGTAACCGTCCGGCGAGCGAATCCAGTTGTTGCCGAAAACCGTGATGTCTACCCCCGCCTTGTCCTGCTCTTCGAACAGCCCCGGCAAATCGAAGATCGACTTCGGCGACTTCGGATGAAACCAGCTTGGGGGAACCAAATGGGCGTGACAGTCGATGATCATTTTCTGAGGTCCTTTCTCGAACCCGGAATTATCGAGTTTCTATTCATCAGGAAAAGATCTGTGGTAGCTTCTAATTAGCATCAAACGACTCTGAATACGCCCGCTGGCTAGCTTAGCCGTTCCCTAGCTTCGTTGGGCCGTCACTGCCGCCACTACCTGCCCCCGTGACAACTCGAAGAACTCGCAAGTCTTATTGTCATGGAACGCACAGGAGGCGACCTTCGGTGTTTCGAGGATTTTGCCGGTGCATTTGTTCTGAGGGCGATTGGGCTTTGTCTCTGCTACGGCAAGAATTGATTGCGAGATCTATCCCTGCAGTCCGAGATTTTCTCGTTTGCTGCAAGACGATTCGGTGCGCGGGCAAGCGCAACGGTTTTGCCAGTGGCTTAAGTCAGTTACTTGGGGTGTCGGGTCGCGTCGATTGCGACCGCTAGCAACACCAAGGACACGGCGACTAGCAACAAGGCGACGATGGTTTCCATAGCTAAAGCTCCCGTAGACTTTCGATCTGTCGCTCGATTCGGCGGTGCAGCAACACGATACCCAAAGTAGTTGCTACAATTGCGAAACAACCGCCAAATAGCAGCAGCAGAGTGGCGCTTCCGACGTTAGAGAGAACCCAAGCAAACAAACTGATATCCGTGACGACGAAGATTCCGAGCCAAAACTTAAGGTATGCGATCTGCTCCTTGGCAACATCGAGTTCTGAGATCAAGCCTCCGAGCTGGCTCTTGGATAAGTATACACAAAATCGTTTCCGACGCCACCTAGCTATTATGCCAGTTGAAAAGGCGCGTCATTACCCCGGCCTATCAAATTATTTGCGAGCGGCCGATTCTCCGTGTTGACGCAAGCCTGGATGAACGTCGGAGTTCCAGTTGTCATTTCGCCCAACCCGGCGGTTCCGCCAGAGGCGGATCAGCCTCAGGCTGAAGCGGGGGGCGAGCCGGAATCCAGCTTCCGGAAAGGGGACAGGCAACTTTTTGGAAGCCGAAAAAGTAGCCAGTCCCCAGCTGGATTCCCGCCCTTCGACTGCGCTCAGGACATGCTTTCGCGGGAAAGACGGATGAGATGCCTTTCTGACAAGCGAAGCTTGCATTCTGAGGAAAGCCGCGGACGTAAGTCCAGGGAAATTTACTATCGTAATCGGCAATCGGGACTTTGGAAAAACATTCGGCTTCGTGGTACTTAACTCAGGATGGCGCGAACAAAGACGCAGATGCAACGGTTGATCCGCGGGGCGATGGGGGAGATTAAAGCCGATCTCATTATCACCGGCGGCAAGTTGGTCAATGTGTATTCCGGCGAGATCCTCGACGGCATGGAGATTGCCGTGATCGATGGGCGTATCTGTTACGTTGGCCCGAGCGCGCCGCACGCGCGCGGGGAGGCGACTGAGATTCTGGATGCGCGCGGGATGTACGTCTCGCCTGGTTTCATCGACGGCCACACGCATATCGGCCACTACGCCCGGCCGTTTGAAAATCTTCAATCGTTTTTGCCTCACGGCACCACCGCCGTGGTCGCGTCGTGCGACGAGTTGTCATCGGCGTTCGGTTATCGCGGCTTGAAATCATATTTGGACGAAGTCGAGCGGCATCCGCTCCGTGTTTACACGCTGGTCTCGATGGTTGCGCCGCAAGACCCACAGTTGTGCAACACGGCGACTTTCACGGACGCGGAGATTGCCGAGGCGCTTGCCGATCCCCGTGTGTTGGGAATGGGCGAAATCGTCTCTTGGCTGCGCCTTGCGCAATGCGACGAGGAGATTCTCAATCGCCTGGAGCTTGCGCATCGTAACGGCCAGATCATTCACGGGCACACCGCGGGCGCGCGGGATCAGAAACTTTGCGCCATCGCCGCTGCCGGGATTTCTTCTTGTCACGAACCGATTCGATTCGAAGAGGCGCTTGAGCGGTTGCGTCTCGGCTACTGGACGATGTTGCGCGAGGGATCGCTGCGCCAGGATTTGGCGGCGACGCTGACGCCGCTGATCGAGCGCGGTGTCAATTTGCAGAGGGTTATCTTGGTCACCGACAGCATGTCGCCGGACGATGTCGAGGAGCGCGGCCATATGGACCATGTGGTTCGGCGCGCGATCGCGCTTGGAATGTCGCCGATGCAGTCGATTCAATCGGTGACCTTGAATCCTGCGACCTACTCCGGTCTGGAGCAGGAGATCGGCGGGATTGCGCCCGGCAGGTTTGCGGATTTTGTGTTGCTGGACGATCTCGAAGGTTGTCGGGTGCGCGAGGTGATGATCGGCGGAAAGATCGTCGCACGGGATGGATCGTCTCTGGTGCGAAGCACTCCGTGCGATTTACCTTCTGATATGCTTCACGCTCTCGGTCTTCGTCCGGTAATGACGGCGGAGATGTTTAAGATTCCCTGCGTCAAAACTTCGGCAAAGGTTCGAGTGATGGAGCTGGTCAATTCGACGATTACCGCGGAACGCATCATCGAGCTAAAGGCATTTGAAGGCGCGATTGCGGCTGATCGCGAACGGGACCTTTTAAAAGTTGCGATGTTTGACCGGCACCATGGCAGTAACAAGATCGCCTTCGGTTTCTTGCATGGGTTTGGCGCAAAGGTCGGGGCGGTGGGGTTGACCACGAACCTGGACGAGAACGCGCCGATGATCATCGGCAGCGATGACGCCGACATGGCTCTTTGCGCCAACTTTCTGATTAACGCCGGCGGCGGCATGGCCATTGTGGAACGCGGCCGAGTTCTTGACAAGATCGAGTTTCCGCTCGGTGGGATATTTTCGCTCGAACCGTGGCGGACGGTTGGCAGCGGTTTGCGGCGAATTCAGGCTCGTCTGAAAGAAATGGGCTCGCCTTTCGACAAGCCCATTTTTGCTCTCAGCTTCTTGCCGTTCGTTACGTTGCCCGCGCTCAGGATCACGGTGCGGGGCTTGGTCAATGCGAAAGAGCGGATGATCGTTTCGCTATTCGCTGATTGAGATGCCTATGAGGCGGTTTCTTTTTTTACATCTTGGCGGATCGGCAGCACCCGTCCCTCTTTCTTCATGGACACTTGGCCTTCGAGGATGGCGCCGTCGCCGATCACCAGACTTTGGGTGTTGACGTCGCCGACCACGGAACCGGGCGGCTGAATTTCCAGTCTCTTTTCAGCCACAATATCGGCCATCACTTTTCCTTGGACGAGCAAGGAAACGGCGTTGATCTTTCCTTTAACCGTGGCTTCCTGTGCGATGGTCACCTGCGCTTGAGCGACGATCTCGCCATCGACCTCACCCTCGATAGTGGCGGGCCCGTCGAATTGCAGCCTGCCATTGATCTTGGTCCCGGGTCCCAGATAGGCACCCACGCCCGCCGGCATGCCTGCTGGTTTGTTTGCTTCTGCCATAAGCCCCTCCTTCAGGGTATAAGGGGTCTAAATATAAAATATTAATCTGAAATTGTCCACATTAAATTTCAGCGCGCCGTACCACCCGTTTTGGGGCCGGTTAGCTTGACACCAGGAAGCTTTAGGATAAATACTTAAAACGTTAACCATTAGCTCTCCGGCGATGAATTCGGCCCGCCTTAATTTGCGGCTAATTTTGGGAGATCGAAGATGAAAATTGACGACCTCAGGGACTATCTCGATATTCTCGAAGAGTACGAAGAAGCACAGCGGATTGGCACCGAGGTCGATTGGAATCTGGAAATGGGCGCGATAACCCGGCGCGTTTACGATCTCGGCGCGCCGGCCGCGCTGTTCGAGAATGTGAAAGGTTATCCCAAAGGTTTCCGGGCTCTCGGCGCACCATTGGGGCCGAGCAAACACCCTGGTCACGGGCTTTTCGCCAGAACCGCGCTGACACTTGGTCTACGGCCCAGCGCGTCGGCCAAAGAGATCATGTCGACCTATCTCCAGCGCAAAGAGAAACTCATTCCGCCGATTTCAGTGGCGACCGGCCCGTGTAAAGAAAACATCCTGATCGGAGATGATGTCGATGTGCTCAAGTTTCCTATCCCGCTGATTCATGGCGGCGATGGCGGCCGGTATATCGGTACCTGGCATACCGTGATTACCAAGGACCCGGATAGCGCCTGGGTCAATTGGGGCATGTATCGCTTGATGGTGCACGATCGGAACACCTTGGGCTGCCTGTTTCCCATGCAGCAGCATATCGGCCAGATCTACCAGAAATATGAAGCGATGAACCGCCCCATGCCCGTAGCGGTCGCCATCGGCGGACAACCGGTGATTCCGCTGGTGAGCTGCGTGATGATCCCGCCCTACGTCAACGAAGTGGACGTTGCTGGGGCGCTTCAAGGCGCGCCGATACCGCTGGTCAAATGTGAAACCGTGGATTTGGAAGTGCCCGCAAGCGCAGAAATCGTCATCGAGGGGGAAGTGCTGCCGCACGAGCGGCGGGTCGAAGGACCGTTCGGTGAATATATGGGCTACGAAGCGGGAAAGTCCTCGCCGAAGCCGATTCTTAAAATCAAGGCGATCACCTACCGCAATGACCCTATCCTGCCGTTCTCAAACATGGGGATGCCGGTGCATGAAGGACAAACGGCCACGGCGCTGATAAAAGGCGCCGAAATTTTCGCCGAACTAAAGAAACTCGGTCTACCGGTAAAAGGCGTTTTCTGTCCGCCGTTCGGCGTGGGACATATGGCTGTGGTGTCGACAGAGGTCCCCTTCGTGAACATCGCGCGCCGGGTGGCGCACGCGGTCTGGGCTACCAAGCCTGGGTTATTCACCTATTACATTGTAATCGTCGAGCCCGACGTTGATCCCACCAACATGGACGAAGTGCTGCACGCGATCACTACCAAGTGTCACCCCGTTAACGGCATTTACCCAGTGCCCCACAATCCGGGATTTCCCGTGTTGTTGCCATTTCTACCTCCCAAGGAACGGCTCATAGGAGATGCTGCGGGAGTGATCTTCGACTGCACTTGGCCCAAAGATTGGCCGCCGGACACGATTCCGGTCAAAGCGACCTTTGAAAATCTCTGGCCCAAGGACTTGCAGGAACGGGTGCTCCGGAACTGGCAATCCTACGGGTTTAGAAGGGAATGAATCGAATACCCTCGGTTGCCAAGCAGCGACCGGCGCGCTGAACGTTCGCTATTTTCGAAGGTCGGCTGTTAACGGGAAGATCCGCTTCCACCATGGGCTGCCGGACGGGACGAGAATATCGGCGATCAGCTTGTCAGAAAATTGGCAGATGACGAAAGGTCAATGAGAGTGAATAGGATTTTGTTGAAAGAGAAAGGCAATGATTCGAATCGAATCGGCGACAAACAGGAAGGTCTATTAAATGTTGGTTGATTGCCCGTCCTTTGGCGCTGAGTTCTCTTCAACCTGTACCCAGTCCTGAAAGCGGCTTTCCAATATGCGCCATTGTCCGCCAACCTTAAAAGCCGGGATTTGCCGGTGCTGGATCATCCGGTGCAGGGTGCGCTTGGAAATCTTCAGAATGGTTGCCGCCTCGGCGAGGGTCAGCAACTTAATAGCCGTATCGGTTCGTTTCATAATTTGTGCCCCCGAGTTTGGCTTTTAACGAGCAAGCCTTATGCCATTGATACATGGTTCGTAACGTATTGTATTTAAAAAAAATTCAAATCGTTGGACTCATCCTGAAAGCGCCAGTTTTGGAACATATCGACACTTTCAGCCGAAATTGACACTAAAAGGGATGATGCGCCTGGAAAAAATCGGATTCAATTCTCAATGTGAACGAGCAGGTTGCTGAACAACCCTCGGCTCAACCTTCGGGAACCTCAGAGCGAAAGGAGGAGCGATTGAAGTCATTTGAGAGTATCCGTTCGTGCTCAGCCACTCGAAGCACGAAAACCCCGCTTTTCAACAGCCCGCGAAATGGGTTAATCGCGGTTAGTGTGATGATGAGAGGAAATACCGAGATGGGTTGAATGGTGCGAGGAGCGGGATTTGAACCCGCACGCCATTTCTGGCACTAGCCCCTCAAACTGGTAACAGGGGTTTTTGAAATCTCCAAAAGAGACGGGGAGTTAGCGATAACTTCCCGTTTTTTTTATCCTTTCTC
>JACPFE010000739.1 GCA_016183145.1 Deltaproteobacteria bacterium
TATGCTGAGCGTATCGATCCCAAAGAGATCTCACGCGGAGGCGCGGAGGGCGCGGACTAAAGAGATTTTGATTAAAAAAATACTCCGAACTCTGCGAACTCTGTGTCTCCGTGGTGAATACTCTGTTTCGGTAAACCCGGAAGAGTCATTTGATATTACCCTTCGCCGGCGAGACGTTCCGCCATCGCAATCAACCCGCCGGCCTTCAGCATGTCGAGGAGAAAGGGCGGCGTGGGGCTGGCCTGAAGCTTGGCGCCGGTGGTCTCGTTGACGATCTTGCCGCTTTCGATATCGACGCTCAGGATATCGCCGTCGCTCACCTGGGCTGTGATGCCGGGACATTCCAGTATCGGCATGCCGATCTCAAAGCCGTTGCGATAAAACGTGCGCGCGAATCCCTCGGCGATAATGCAACTGATCTTGGTATTCTTCATCGCTTTGGCGGCGATCGCCCGGCCCGACGATTGGCCGAAGTGTTTTCCGGTGACGACAATGTCCCCCGGCTTAACATTGGCCGGAAACTCCGGGTTGCAGGTCTCCAGGACATGCTTCAGGATCTCCGGCCAGGGTTTAAAAATCAGATCGGTTCTGACGATCCGGTCCGTCGGGATGTTATCGCCGAACTTCCAAACTCTACCCTTGTAATTCATCCGGCCACCTCGGGGAATGGAGTGATGGAGCATCGCGTTCTTAAGAAGCCATTACTCCATCACTCCAATACTCCTTTTCATTTAAGTTCTTCAGGCTTCCGTGTGCATAACCCTGACACTATCCCCTCTTTTTTTTGCACCACGAAGCGCACGAAGGACATGAAGGTTTCAGAAATTTTGTTCTCAAACTTCGTGCTCTTCGTGTCCTTCGTGGTGAGTACTCTTTCACACTAAACCCGGACGAGCCTCATTTTAAGTACTGCCTCGGGTCCGTGATCTTCCCGGCCACCGCCGAGGCGGCCACCGTCAAAGCGGAGGCGAGATACATCTTCGCTTCCGGATTGCCGTTGCGCCCTGGGAAGTTTCGCGCGTGGGTGGAAATCATCGTCTCCTGCGCGGTCATCGCGCCCATGTTGTACGCCTGATTCGATCCGGTGCTCGGCGGAAACCAGGTCGCGCCGCACTCGTGCAGCAGCTCGACCAATCCCTCGCGCAGCGCTTGGGTAAAGACGGCGCGGCTGGACGGGACCAAATTGAATCGGCTGTCGCGGTGCACGCGCCGCCCCTTGAGAATCTGCGCGGCAAGACGGAAATCTTCGAGCCGCCCGCCGCCATGGCCACCCAGCTCAGCCCATTGCACCGGGGCGCCGGCCACCTCTGCCACGGTCTTGACGTTGCCCACGGTGGGCGGGCAGGCGATCTGCGGTTCGAGAGCACTGAAGTTCCACTCCCAGGTCGCCTCGAATTTACGATCCGCATCGCCGCGCACAGCGTCGAAAGGTTTGTCCGTGACGGTGCGCACCATGGCGAGGGTTTTCTCGTCCGGCTCGATGTAACCACACTTGGCCCCCAGGTCGACGACGATATGAGGGAAAAGCCAGCGATCCCAGAAATCGAGCTGCTCGATGTAAGGTCCGCAGAACTCCAGCGACTTATAAATCGCACCGCCTTCGCCGATCTGGGCGGTGAGCCAGAGCGCCGCGTCGCGCGGGGTGACGCCCGCTTTGTGCGCGCCGCTGAGCTGGACCTGAATCGTTTCGGGGACTTTGAACCAGGCTTTGCCGAAGGGCATGACCGTGCCCGCGTGGGAATCATTGCCGATACCGGTGGCGAAGCAGCCGACGGTGCCGTGAATCGGTGTATGGCTGTCAGAGCCGACAATCACGGTGCCGGGCCGGCTAAAGCCGTTCCAAAACGCGACGTGGTGCGTGTTGCCGTTGCCGCAGTCGAACAGGTTGATGCCGTGGCGCCGCGCGAAGGCGCGGTTCTCCTCAAGAACCAACGCTCCCTCTTCGCTTGGCGGGCAAAAATGGTGATCGAAGATCATCACCACGCGCTCGGGGTAACGCATCGGCCGGCGCACCTCTTTGTCAAAAACTCTGCCGGTTAAGTAGCCGCTCAAATCGTGCAAGAGCAGGCAATCGACGTTGGCGACCACGACTTCGCCCGGCTCCACCGCCTTGCGGCCACTGGCGCGCGCGAGGATCTTCTCGATCATGTTCATACGACTGACCTTTACCTCAAGTCGATAAGAATTGCCAACTTGCTTGGGGCCATGAGGAATGGCGCCGGATACTAAAAGCCTTGCAATGCGCACGCATTACGCACATGCCATGCCAATGATTTCTGTGCTTAAAATCCAATTGGAATGGGCGAGGGAATTCCATAGTCTTGGAAAAAACTACCGTGAGATTCTTAAAACCCGTAGAGACTCATCCTTGGCGCAATTGACCGACGCGGGTAGGGCATGCTATCCGCCATGAAGCGTCCGGCGGATCGTTTATCCACTCCATGCCTCGCGGACACGCGGTTTTCGCCTACCTCTTCGAAGGCGCGGCGAGATTCAGCGGCGACGATTCAAGCGCTGTGACGGGACCGCGTCTGGTGGTGTTGGGCGACGGGGATTCAGTCGAAGTGCGCGCGGAAAATAGTCCGGCGCGTTTTCTACTGGTTTCGGGAAAACCGTTGAACGAACCGATTTCGCGCTACGGTCCCTTCGTCATGAATACAGGGGAAGAGATCGAGCAGACGCTGCGCGAGCTTCAACAGGGGACGTTTGCAAGATAACCCATTTGTTGACGCATGGCGGGAAGCCGGCAGA
>JACPFE010000740.1 GCA_016183145.1 Deltaproteobacteria bacterium
CGCCTCGAACAGCCGCGCAGTCATTCCCCTGGGGCCGACCGGCCGGGCCGGGCGGGTGGCTGTCTTGCCTTCCGCCCCCGTTGCCTGGATCCGATCGACCATCTCTCCCCTCCCGCTCCTTGTGGACCGGTTATCCCCAGGTATTCTCCCGAGGCACGCCGCAGTTCACGAACATTTAATGTTCTTTAACGAACCCCCCGGCTTCGACAGGCGAGAACCCGGTCCTGGCCGGACCACCGAGCCGGTGTTTTAAATCGATTAACCGCAGCTTAGGGAGGGCCGGTCCGCGGTAAATTCTTAGGGACATTGCTCAAAGCCGAACTGGAACGCATGCTCAAGAACCCCATTGAGGTTCCCTGCATCATCAACGGAAGGGAGGTGGCGACGGGCAACCTCGTCGAGATGAAGCCGCCTCATAACCTCAGGCAATCGCTCGGCTGCTATCATTGCGCCGGCGCCAAGGAAGCGGAGATGGCGATCGCCGCCGCTAACCAGGCGAAGCTGGCGTGGAGCGAGATGGATTGGTCCTCGCGCGCGACCGTGCTGCTCAAGGCCGCGGAGCTGCTGGCAGGGAAGTACCGCTACACGCTTAACGCCGCGACGATGCTGAATATGAGCAAGTCGTGCCATCAGGCCGAGATCGATTCGGCATGTGAGCTGATCGATTTCTGGCGCTTCAACCCTTACTTCATGACCGAAGTTTACGACGATCAGCCCGTCTCTACCCAGCAGGTGCTCAACTACATGGAGCACCGCCCGTTGGAAGGTTTCGTCTTCGCCGTGTCGCCGTTCAATTTCGCATCCATCGCGGGCAATCTCCCCACCGCGCCGGCGTTGATGGGCAACGCGATCGTCTGGAAGCCCGCGTCGTCAGCCGTGCTGCCGGCCTACTACATCATGAAAATCCTCAAGGAAGCGGGCATGCCGGACGGCGTGATTAACCTGGTTACGGGACCGGGCCCCGTTATCGGGCCGCCCGTGCTCAACCACGTCGACCTCGGCGGCGTGCACTTCACCGGATCGATTTACGTCTTCTCGGGAATCTGGCTCACCATCGGATCCGATATTCGCAAGTATCAGTCCTATCCCCGGATCGTCGGCGAGACCGGCGGCAAGGACTTCATCTTCGCGCACGAATCGGCCGACCTCGAGGCGCTGGTCGCGAACATGGTCCGTGGCGCCTTCGAATACCAGGGCCAGAAATGTTCGGCGGCGAGTCGCGCCTACATTCCCGACACGCTTTGGCCTGCGGTCAAAGAACGGCTATGCGACGAAATCGCGACGATCAAGATGGGGGACGTTTGCGATTTTCGCAACTTCATGAACGCCGTGATCGATAAGGCCGCGTTCAAGACGATCTCGGAGTATCTCGCGTTCGCGAAACAGGATCCCAACATGGAAATCATCCGCGGCGGCAAGTGCGACGACCGCGACGGGTACTTCATCGAGCCGACCATCGTCGCCAGCCAGGACCCGCGCTCTAAGCTGATGAGCGAGGAGATATTCGGCCCGGTGATGACCGTCTACGTCTATCCGCGGCGGGCATTCGAAGAGACGATGGAATTGTGCAACACGACCAGCCCTTACGCGTTGACGGGCGCCATTTTTGCGCAAGACCGGTTCGCCATCGTCAAGGCCACTAAGGCGCTGCGCAACGCGGCCGGCAACTTTTACATCAATGACAAGCCGACCGGCGCGGTGGTCGGGCAGCAGCCCTTCGGCGGATCACGCGCCTCGGGAACCAACGACAAGGCAGGCACCTGGCTCAATCTCGAACGTTGGGTGTCGCCGCGCAGCATCAAGGAAACCTTTCTGCCGCCGACCAATTATCGTTATCCGTTCATGGCCGAACCGTAGTCATGGACAATGCCGCGGGGGGGAATTTCTATCTCTATAAGCTGGTGAAAAACTGGCCGCATGCTTCGACGCTGCTCAGCATGACCGGACGTTTACCGTAGGTTGCTCGACCCGACCGCACCTCACCGGCCACGGAAGACTTGCCGTCGTGATTCCGTGAAGCGTCTGGATTGGATGAGAAACGACAAGGTAAAGACGCGACCCCGTGGACTCTACCTTGCGGCCAGCATTGTTGGCTCTCTAAAGGAACAATGCCAAGCCATAGTTCCGTTAAATCGATTTCTGCAATTCAAAGGGACGTTTGGGCAACAGGCCGGAAAGACCCCAAAAACAGTCTGCTCATTATTTATCCGCCGGCCAGAGCCGGGTGGCCGTGCATAATTCGATCGTTGTACGGAATAGTTTTTCGTCGTTAACCCATGTCGTCCCATGGTACTGAGCTTCTCGATCCGAAGTCCTGACCCATTCCCAATCACTCAGATATCCGCGCTCGGGATTATTCCCCCACGGCTCGCAAAACTCATCGCCTTCTCGGACGACGAGCAACTCGACATCGGCCCGCCTGAAGCGAACGTCTCTGCTGAGTTGACGGAACGTATCTTCGTCAGCGAACGCAAGCAGCGCCCAGTCCGAGCCGGGCCGTGTCCGGCCTTTGGTTGAGTAGGCGAGACGCCAGATTTCCCGAATACCCGGATGCGCCCGCGTTAGCTTGGCCAAGAAATTATCGATTTTTAAC
>JACPFE010000741.1 GCA_016183145.1 Deltaproteobacteria bacterium
GAGACCTTGCAATTTAAGCAAAACTTAAGCTAATGAGAAGACTCCAGCGTCGCTTCGCTCCGAAAATGCTTGGGTGGCATTCATGAATGAGGCAAGAGATTTGGCCCCGTATGCGACCCGTATGCCGCCTGGCTCTTTCCGGCAGGCTCTTTCGGCTCTTAAAGCCATGTTGGCATGGTGATTGTTGGGGGAATTCTTGAGTTCCCGGTGGCTGAAGCTCAAAACAAATTCCGATCATTAATATTTAGCCATCCAGGAGTGAGAGCGTGCAACTCATACGAAGAATCGTTCTTTTCGGCATGCTTATCGCGTTGGTGACGCCGTTGACCGGCTACAGTCAGTCGCGCAAGGTGCTCGTCGCCATGCCCGGCCACACCATTGCCGGACTGTCTTTTTTAACCGCGAAGCTGAATGGCTACTACGCCGGCGAGGGGTTGGACGCTGAGTTGATCGCCATGCGCGCGCCAACGGCAAACCTGGCGGTGCTAAGCGGCAGCGCAGAGTTCTCCACGGTTCCTTTGATCGGCTTGACGACGGCGTTGCGCGGCGGCGCGTTGAAAGTGTTGCTCGTGCATTTCGACAAACCGCAGCATGCGTTGATTGTCAAGAACGATATACAAAACCTCAAACTGCTGCGCGGCAAAAGAATCGCAGTGTCTGGGCCGTCGGTGATCGACGATCTATTGTTGCGGGAGTATTTAGCGGCCAATGGCATCGATGGCGGGCGGGATGTAAATATTCTCAGCATCGGTTCGGCGGACACGCGCGTCACGAGCTTGATCAGCGGCGCTGTGGATGCTGCGATGATTATTGCGCCGTACACTTTTATTGCAAAGGACGCCGGATTTCGCGAGCTGGTGGCGTTCAAAGATCAGGATTTTCTTCTGCCCAGCGGCGGCATCGTTGCTCGCGACGAGACCTTGCGGGTAGACTCGGCTCTGGTCGATCGCTTCGTGCGCGCTTCGCTGATGGGATTTCTTCATTCGCGCGACAATCGACCCGGCGCAATCAAAGCGTTGTCGAAGAGTGTGAAGATCGACGAGCAGGTAGCCGCGAAAATTTATGACGCGTCGCGGCCGACGATGACCGCTGATGGCGCGTTGTCCGATGATGCGCAGAAGAAAATGGCGGCATTCGTAGCCAAGAGTGCCGGACTTAAAGAAGTGGCGCCGGTGGACAAGCTCTTCGACTTCTCTTTCGTTCGCAAAGCTCAGGCGGCCCTGCAGGCTAAAGGTTGGCAGCCTGGTTCATGAATTGACATTGGCGAGTTAACCGCATGACAGTCGGCGTCGAGACCGATTCATGCAATCACAGGGGGTTCAGGGTCGGGGGTCAGGATTCTACGACTCAACAATTCCAAAGACAGTCGAGAAGCAGCAAGGCGTAACCTAAAAAGGAGAGTTTTATGATAAAGTTTTTTACCGCTCTCTGTTGCATTCTGTTCTGGGTTTCGACGGGAGAAGCTCAAGCCCCCTTTTACCAGGGCAAGACCGTGAGCATCATCGTTGGAACGAAGGCGGGAGACGCTTTCGACCTCTATGCCCGGCTCCTCGCCCAACACATGCCCAAGTACATCCCAGGCAGCCCCAATATCATCGTGCAGAACATGACCGGGGCTGCCTCTCTCATCGCGGCGAACCACGTCTATAATGTGGCCAAGCCCGATGGACTGACCATCGGCGCGTTTTTTCCCGCCCTCTACTTCGATCAGCTAATCGGCCGCCAGGAGGTACAGTTTGATTGGAGCAAATTTGTCTGGATCGGCAGCCCCGTAACCGCGAATCACCTTCTTTACATGCGTGCAGATGCCCCCTACAAATCGATCGGAGACCTCGCCAAGGCTTCCGAACCTGCGAAGTGCGGGGCGAGTGGTACAACCGCCACGGCCTACTTTGTCCCCAAGCTGTTAGATGAAGTCATCGGGACGAAATTCAGTATTATCACGGGATATCAGTCCGGCTCGGACGTCGACCTGGCGATCGAGAGAGGCGAGGTTATCTGCAGTGCGCGCACGATCACCGCCTTTTTCGCCCGCGAGCCCTTTCACACCTGGCGTAAGACGGGCTTTGTGCGCGTGCTGATGCAGACTGGGAAAAAACGGGAGTCAAGGCTTAAAGATGTCCCGACTATCCATGAGCTGATGGACCAATACAAATCTCCCGAGCCCGCCAGGCGCCTGGCAACGCTCGTTTTGGCCGCGGGTGACTTCGGTCGCCCTTATCTTCTCCCGCCGAAAACCCCGGCTGACAGGGTGAACATATTACGCCAGGCCTTCGAGAAGACGATCAAAGATAAAGCCGTCTTGGCCGACGCGGAAAAGAGGAAACTTGAGATCGACCCCAACTTTAGCGATGAACTCGAGAAGCTGGCCAAAGAGGTCGTCGATCAGCCACCCGAGATCGTGGCGCGCATGAGACAAATGTTGGGGAAATGAGAGGGAATGCGAACCCAGCGATGGAAAGCGAAGCAGCGAGAAAAGACTACCAGTACATTTTCTGCCCCCCATTGAGAAGTTGTTGGCTAAAATTTAAAAGTGAACTGTTTAAAAATCAATTGTCATTGCTGGGGATTTTTTCCCTCTGGCGGGTTATGGTCGAGGGCGGCTCCCGGCTTGGTTAACGATTCGCCGAGGGCGTGACGAAATCTAAAGCCACCCCACACCTCGGAGGCCAGCACGGCGGCGGCCAGCGCGATTCCCACGACATCAGTTATCCAAGTGAAGATGACCCCCTTGCCTGTGGCGGGTGTGAGGAGGTTCAGCGAAGCCACGACCAGAAGCACGCGCTTGAGCCAGCCGATCTCCCGAACGAAATAGCCGGTGAGCGCCATACCAAGAAGCACCGCCCCCACCACAGCAGTGACGGCGGCCAGGGACACGTCCATGGCCGAGCCTTTGAGCAGCAGCGCCGGCGAGAAAACAAAGAGAAAGGGAACAACATAGGCCACGATCCCCAACCGGGTGGCCTCTAGACCCGTTCTCATGGAATCGGCCTGAACAATGGCCGCCGCGGTGTAGACCGCCAGACAAATGGGCGGCGTGATCATCGAGACCATGCCGAAGTAGAAGATGAAGAGGTGGGCACCCAGCGGGTCGATGCCCAGTTGCACCAGGGCGGGCGCCACGAGCACAGCTAAGAGGACATACACCGCCGTGGTCGGCATGCCCATACCGAGAATCATGCTGACAATGGCGGTGAGGAGCAACAGAGCCACGGTGTTACCGCCAGCCAGGTTCACCAAGGCATAGGACAGAATGAAGCCGAGCCCGCTGACCTGAACGGCTCCGAGGATCAACCCGGCCAGAGCTACGGTAACTCCCAACTCCAACAGAGTCCGGCCGGTATCCCGGAGCGTTTCCAGCACCCAGCGGGGGCGGGCGCGAAGCTCTTTCCTTAGGAAACCCAGGGCCAGGGTGGCCAGCGCTGCAAAGATGCCGGCGTCTCCAGCGTCGGAATTTTGGATGAATAAGACGTAGACCAGGATCGAGAGGGGAACGAAGAAGACCCATCCCCTTCTTAACACAGGAACGAGGGCTGGTAATTCCTGCCGGGACAAGCCCCTGAGTCCCATCTTGCCGGCTTCCAGGTCCACCTGGGTAAACAAGGCAACATAGTAAAGGACGGCCGGTAGGAGAGCGGCAACGGCTACCTCCCGGTACGGAATGGCCAAAATCTCAGCCATAATGAAGGCGGCCGCTCCCATAATGGGCGGCATGATTTGCCCCCCGGTGGACGCTACGGCCTCGATGGCAGCAGCCACCGTAGGTTTATAGCCGGTGCGTATCATGAGAGGGATGGTAATGGGTCCGTCCACAGCCACGTTGGCGACGGCGCTTCCCGAGATGGTGCCAAACAAACTGGAGGACACCACCGACACCTTGGCCGGCCCCCCACGAAAGCGGCCGAACATGGCGACGGCTAGGTCGGTGAGGTATTCTCCGGCCCCGATCGCGAAGAGAGCTTGGCCGAAAAAGATGTAGGGGAGAACAATGGTGGCAGTCACCGCCAGGGGAAGGCCAAATAGGCTATTAACGTCCGTGTAGAGGTAGTTGACCAGCCTGTCCCAGGGGACTCCCGTGCCGGCAAATCCTCCGGGGAAGAAGTGGGCGAAGCGGGCGTAGAGCAGAAAAAAGACACCGACACCGACCAGTATCCAGCCGACCGTCCGGCGCAGTGCCTCGATAATCAGAAGGATCGCAATAACGCCGACCACGAGCCTAAGAGTATCCGGATCACCCATGCGGCGCATGATCTCCGGAAATTGCACCGCGACGTAGAGCCCGACGGCCAGCCCGAGACAGGACAGGAGGACGTCGTACCAGGGAACACGGTGGCGATCGGCCCGGCTCGACGGAGGGACGCTGAGGAACACGGCCCCCAGCACGAGAGCCAGGA